>CBFDEG010000026.1:0-25532 GCA_965603765.1 uncultured bacterium
ATCAGCGGATAGTTCGGCACCTCTGTTACTGTATCGGCATGCCACTCATCCTGAGCGAAGGCCTTCATATTATTTATGAAAAGCGAAAGCGATATGAATGCCATCATCGTAAAGGTTAATCTGTAAATAATGTTTTGCATAATTACTCCTTTCCCAGCCAGCGATAAAAATATCCCGCCAAAAGAGCCCCGACTATAGGTGCTGCCCAGAATAGCCATAACTGCGATACGGCCCAGTCTCCAACGAACAAGGCAACGCCGGTGCTCCGGGCAGGATTCACGGAGGTGTTGGTGACCGGGATGCTGATCAGATGGATCAGGGTCAATCCCAGTCCTATCGCAATTGGGGCGAATCCCTGCGGGGCACGTTTATCTGTTGCCCCAAGGATTATTATTAAGAACATAAAGGTCATGACCACTTCGGTCACCAGGGCAGCTGTCAGGCTGTACCCTCCGGGTGAATGTTCTCCGTATCCATTTGATGCAAAACCTCCGGTCACACTGAAATCTGCCGTACCTGAAGCGATAATAAATAGGACCGCACCTGCGGTAATGGCTCCTCCCACCTGTGCAGCTATGTACGGTAAAAGTTCTGAGGCCGGGAACCTTCCGCCTGACCATAGACCGAATGAGACAGCCGGGTTGAGGTGACAGCCGGATATGTGACCGATCGCAAAGGCCATTGTCAGGACAGTAAGCCCGAAGGCAAGAGAGACCCCGAGCAGACCGATGCCTACATCAGGGAACGCGGCTGCAAGAACGGCGCTGCCGCAGCCTCCCAGTATAAGCCAGAATGTGCCAATAAATTCAGCTGTTAATTTCTTTGAAAGTTTCATTTTTAATAATCCTCCTTTATAACGTTAACCTGGCCCTCAGGCCTAATATCCATATCTCATCTTTGTCAGGATTGAGCGCGGGATCCATAAATAGCTGGACACTCGGCGTGATTGCAAAGTTCTGGGCGAACTGTAACCGGTAGAATAGTTCCCCGGTGTACTGATCGTTCAGAGAGTCATCAGCCGGTTCGCCCCAGTTTACTGCGAGACCTATCAGGTCTGAGCGGCGCGCTAAATAATATAATCCGCCGAGAGTCACTGAACTGTTCATCAGCGGAGCATCGCCGTCTGACCAGCCTGCCTTTGCAAATACCATCCATGTCTTGTCAAAGGTCCAGTTTGCTGAGACGGTCATACCCTCGCTTTCAGGTACTCCCGCTTTATCGCGTTTATCCACGTGCCAGCCCATAATGTGTAATTTCTTAAAATATCTCTCGTCCCGGGAGGGTGACCATCCGATCTCCATGGCCTTGTAGAATTCTGAATCTTCTTCGAACGCGTCGGTCTTGGTGACCACACCATTTGCATCGTTAAGTGTGCCGAGTATGTAATATTTATCTTCGAACCAGTGGCCAGCGCCAATGCCGACGCTCGCGTCAGGAAGGGCAATGCTGGTGTTAAAAAGGACCGCAAGGTTCTGAAATGAGGTCCAGGGGTTTGCATAGCCGAGGACATCTAAATAGTCATTCGGGTCATAGCGGCCGATGATGATCCCGCTTTTGCCGTCGTTAATGTACTGCTGCCAGTTCAGGTCAACGAGGACCGTGCCCGTGTCAGAGAAAAGAGTACCCGGGATACCGAGGTAGCCGGCTTCAAAGCCGAGGTCAGCCGGTGCGATATCAGTACCGAGTCTATGGCGGTCATCAGCGCTGAAAACGAGTGTGCCGGTATTCTTCGTTCCCCGTCCCAATAATGTCCATCGACCGAAAACGCGGAATATTCCGACTGCGGCCTCGTCCTCCGCTCCTGCCGGAACATCACTGGCTGACTGGTAAAGTGTTGTGTAGGCTGCGCCTGTCTGCAGGCCGTATCTATCGTTAAGCCCTCTCTTCCACTCGAACCAGGGTGACAGGGTCTTGTCTATTGAAGGAAAACGAAATGCCGGTTCCTTGATAACATCGTCATCTTCAAGCAGGCCCCCTGTGGATGCCGGGCCGCCGATGTCGGGGGCATCACCGTACCCGGATTTTCCTTTTTTAACCTGCGCATCTTCAGCGAATGCCGCACCGGCCAGAATGGATCCGATCGAAATTATGAGCAATATTTGAAGCCATCTTATCATTCTCATGATAATTTCCTTACTTGAACCATCTTGCAAATACGTTCTCCACAACCGGAGTGATATTCAGGCCGATCATCCATTCCGGGCCGAAGGCATCAGGCTGTTCCACGTAGTAATTAAACTCCGCGCTTAATTTCCAGGGCCTGCCGCCCATTATCACTGTTCTGCCAAAGTTGAGATTGAGAGGTACTGTCCATTCCTCACTTTCCCAATTGTAGGACATAATGGGAGAAGTGCCGTAGTTCCATCCGCCTCCGGGCAGGATACTGACAAAAAATTGAGAAGTTGTGAGATTGATGTCCGCGTCACCGTCTCCGCCGATGTCCCACTGGTGGTTTGGAAAAGCTCCCAGAACATATGTCTTTGTTATTTTACCGATCAGAAATTCAGGGCCGAGTGTCCAACGGTCCGCGCCCAGTGTATCTTCTGTAGCGGTGGGTACGGTGGAGACAATACCGGCAGCCCATAGCAGTCCGGTTTTAGTTGTTCTCCCATATGCCAGGTCAAAGGTGATATCTCCCATGCCGGATTCGGATTCAAAATCCAGTTTACCTGAGTTAAAAACAGGCTGATCGAACTGCAGCGGTATGGCGGGTCTGAAAAAGACCAGATCACCGTTTGCAAGCGGGAAGGGAAATGCGGGCTGAAATAAAAGAGTCGTACCTTCCTGGTCATCGGCATTCGGCAGATCACCTTTATAGATTCGATACTGAAATTTGAAATTAAGGCTAGCCAGAGGCGTGTTCGGATTGGCCAGCTCCTTTGCGATATCATCCGCTGATCTGTCGGGCTTCTCCTCTGCTATTGCTGCTGTTGAAAAGAGGAGGCAGGCTGCTAGTATCAGCATGCTAATTATTCTTTTCATACTTGTTTATCCTTTTTACTTAAAGCGTATTTTTATAGATCTTCCCGTCCTTCATCACAAAAGGTATCGTGTCAACTGAAGGAGTGGGCCTTGGCTCAGAGCCAAACATTTTTGGCGATGCGCCTATCACGGCCAGATCCTCCAGAGGGTTGCCGTCAACAAGGATAATATCGGCATAGGCGCCTTCCTCGATGACACCCAGCTTCCCATTAGGATAGGGATTCATAACCCCGGTCAGAGCCATTAATTTGCCATTTTCGGAAGTCATGGCTTTGAGGGTGCGGAAATTTCCAAACGCTCTGCCCCATTGAGTGATCTGAAAGTCGCGGGTTCCGCGCCACGGCAGTTTTGTTATAACGACCGAATCGGTTCCGAAGCCCAGGTTTACTTTGTATTGATTGGCCAGCTTGATCCAGTTGTCAGCGTTATCAATGATCTTCTTAACTTTATGATACGCCGGAAGGGCAGGGTTTCCGTAATATGGATGTTCAAAGATCTCATCGGCAAAAGCTGCCATTGCTGGAACGATCCATGCATCCGCCTTGGCCACCATCTTAAAGGTTTCAGGGTCCTTCATCAGGTTGGCGTGCTCAATAGACATTACCCCGGCCTTAACGGCATTTTGTACTGAAGTGTCATGGTAGGCATGAACCGCCCCTATAGTGCCGAACTGGCTGGTCGCGGTGACCATAGCTTTTAATTCTTCTATGGTGCCCTGCACCGATTCTATAGGATCACGCTCAGATGTGACGCCGCCGCCTGACATCATTTTTACAAAGTCAGCACCCGCGGCCAGATTGTTACGGGCAGCCTTCAGAACCTCATCAGCCCCGTCTGTGAGACGAGTAATTCCGAGCCTTTCAAGGTTCGATTTGCCGATATTGTCAGGGTTGCTCACATCAGAATCCCAGCGCCAGTCGCCATGGCCTGAGGTCTGTCCCAGGCAGGTGCCTGCCAGATAAATGCGCGGTCCCTCAAGGTTTCCGGAATCAATATGTTTTCGCATGCCTGTTGACATACCGCAGAGGTCTCTTACGGTTGTCACCCCGGCGGGCAGATATTCTCTGGCTGCTTCATATGCCAAAGCGCCCAGTTCTTCCCAGGTCATAAGTTCGGCTCCCTGGATACCGCGGTCCGTACCATACCCAATAAACTGCAGATTCAAGTGTACATGCGCGTCTATCAACCCCGGCATCAGCGTCCGTCCTCCGCCGTCAATAACCGTTGCATCCTTCCCTGCCTTCACCTTGCCGATTGCCTTGATCAGATTGCCTTCGATCAACACATCGCCTTTTATCAGCTTGTCATCAACACCATTAAATATTTGGACGTTCTTGAAAAGTACCTGTTTCGGCGCTTTCTTTTCTTCTGCAAATGCCACACAGGCCATCAGAATGACTACCATTATTATCATTATTATCTTTTTCATGGTTTCTCCTTCTAGTTAGTCCGTGGCCTGATCGGGCTTGTATCGATCGTGAATGTCTTCAGCCACTGCTTTTTTGTGGCCATCTCAATGCTCTCTTTGCCTTCTATCTTTTCTTCGGTGATGACCGCAATACGACCTCCACCTTTCCTGTTTTTTCATTTTAAGCACCATCAACCGATCACTTCTTTGATCAGGCGCATCATGTTGCCGCCCATGATCTTGCGAATGTCGTCATCTTTGTAACCTTTAGCGACGAGACCACGGGTCAGGTTCGGGTAACCGCTCTGATTTTCCATTCCGGCAAAGGAATCCGTCCAGGGCCAGTCAGTTACACTTACAGCAGCGACCGCTTCCGGCGGCCAGTCAGGAGATGTGAAAAACTCAGAGTCTGATAGTGCTGTGACCTGATCAAGAGCGAATCCCACATGATCGATACCCATCAGATTAACTGCCCTGTCGATGGCGTTGACGAAATCCTTGACAGATGCCTCGCTCGCACCCGGGATCAATGTTCCGGGGACACCGACAACACCGAGCACACCGCCATGTTCCGCCAGTTTTTTCAGTCCTTCATCTGTGTGTGTCCGGGGATTGTCAGGAGCAATGGATCGCATACCTGCATGTGAGCAGGCAACTGGTTTGCTGGAGATGTCGATCGCCTGATCCATGGTCTTGACACTGCAGTGGCCGACATCTACCAGCATGTTCAGTTCGTTCAGTTTTTCTATGACCCGTTTTCCGAACATTGTTACACCTGAGTCCTGAGGCTCCATGCAGCCGCTTGCTGACATGGATTGACCGTTATAACTTAGCTGGACACGGGTGAGCCCCTTCTTGTAGTAATGCTCCAGCAGGTCGAGATCATTGGCAATGAACATTGTGTTTTGCACATCGAGCATGGTGGCGACTTTACCCTGTCCTTTTGCGGTCATCAGATCCGCATAATTCCGGCAGATCATGAATTTATCGCCGTGAGCTTTAACCAGCTGGTCCATAAATGCCAGATCGCGGTCAAGTGATGCCCGTGACCACCAGTCATTGGGCCGAATGATCATCTTGTCCTTACCCAATCCATTGACAAGGTCGCGCCCGAATGCCCCCATCGTGCTGCTTCCTCCAACACCCGCGCTGCCGCCTGACAGCATGTTATCGAGCAGCCCCTCGTAATAATCGACTTGATATTCGCCGTCAAAGATATACAGCGATTTATGAAGCTCTGAGGCACGTGCTTCCTGATCAGGAGTTAACCCATAATCGATCACCGTTGCCGGTTTTTTCATAGTTGCATAGTAATACTCCTGAGTATTTTTTCCAGTCCCAAAGTATTTGAACCCACGGGTATCAGGCTTGCAATTGTCAGAAACAGTTTTCGTTGCGCTGCTTTTGCCCGATCTTTCGCATCCAATCAATCCCGCCCCTGCAATGCCAACTCCTGCAAGTCCTGCTGTTTTAAGAAAATCACGCCTTTTCATTTTGAATCTCCTTTTCAATCTTCTACTTCATTTCTTATTGCTCACAAGCCCCATCGTAATACCCTTTTACAGCCAGGTCCGCTCATGCACTACAGCCGTTTGAATATGTTTTGAAACTTCCATCTTTTAGCTGAGCACATACCGGCTTGTAATCCATTGTGCAGACCTTCGGGCGGGGGGCAGTACAGTGGATCAGCGTTTTGTCGCTGGCTTTACTGTCTGGTTGCGGCCCATCCACGTTTGTTTTATTTCCTAAAGCTATGTATATAGAGTTTTCCGTAGGCAATAACAACCGGTCTTTTTGTTCAGATGCGTCAGCTCCAAGTATCCCCTTTATCACAAACACAATTGTCAGTAGAAAATATAATGGGTTAAATGTCATGTGCTTTTCACATTGTCCTTATCCAACATAGAGTCAATAATATGAGCTATATCACTTCAGGGCCTCAGCTGCTTTCAGATATTGATCGCATGATTCGGCCTTTGCCTTATCACCCTTGGCTTCTTCCATACATTCCTGGTACTTTTCTGTGAGTTCGAGTCTTTCTTTATGTATCTCCTCCTGTGCTTCGCTTTCTTTTTCCTGTGCGCTGGCGCAGCCAAGCAGTGCCAATGCAAAAATAGTCAGTAGAAAAAATTTGACAAGTTTCATGATCTCTCCTTTTCGGTTTGGTAATTAATTGATGACTGTCCTGAGCTCATTCCGAGCTTTCTTATATTTCTGATAGCTTCAGCTACTGTAATATTGAGCCGGTCGACGCGGTCCTCGCCTACATATATCAACGAGCCTGACCAGGGATTCGGGGCACCGGGCAGATAGATAACTATCTTTCCATTTCCGATCCGCTCTACCTCAAAGCCGATCTGCGAGTAGTCATCGAATTTGGCAACAACAGGAATAAATCCTTCCGCTGCTTTATCGCCTGTGGCCATGCTGTCTGTAAAACCCTTGACGAATGCATACCCGGGAATGCCTCCCAGAAGGGCGGCTTCGAGTGAATGGAATATCTTCTTTCCCAGAGAACTCCTTGCGACCATCCCTGCTATAAAGCAGAGCAGGGCTATCCCTATAACCGCCAGTATGTTGACCAGTGCAACACCGCCGATCGTGTCTATCGGGATCCATGCGTCAATGACCTTTACCAGCCTCATCATGAGCCCGAAGGCCTTTCCCAGCACTATTACCACGATGATGACCGGAATGAGAAATACCACTCCGCCGATGATGATGGTCTTTATTGCCTGTAAAATACTCCTCATTATTGCACCGTATTATTTCAGTGTGTTCTTGTATATTTTCCCGTCCTTCATGATAAGACGCAGAGTTTTTATCGGTTTCCACTCAGGATCAGCATCAAACCATTTATCAGTTCCGCCGATCACACTGATATCTTTCAGCGGATTGCCGTCGACCAGGAGGATATCAGCATATGCGCCTTCTTTGATCACGCCCTGCCTGCCTTTTTGGTAAGGGTTGCGTGGACCTGAAAGCGCCAAAATTTCACCTGCTGTTGAGGTCAATTGCTTCAATACCTCAAAGTTGCTGCCGAATGTCTGTGTGCGCCACCAGAGCTCATAGCGGCGTGCGCGTTCGGCATCCGCGAATTCTCCGACATAGTCGGAAGCGAATACGACCTTGACATTGTTCTTAATGAGCTTCTTGCCGAAATCACCGAACTCCTTCTGCATCTTCTCTATCATGGGCAGTTTATATGAGGGCATTAACGGGTTTTTTGCAAGGTCCGGTGAAAGGCCCCACATCTGAGGGACCACAAATCCGCCGGCTTTTGCAATTTTTTTCATAGCAGTCTCAGAAATAAAAAAAGCGTGGTCAAAGGACTTTACACCGCATTTGAGCAGACGGTTTACAGCACGGTCATTGAAAACATGGGCAGCCACATAGGTGCCCCAATCCTTTGCCGCTTCAACAATGGCGCATACCTCTTCCTCAGAGTATTGAGTTGTGTCAATAGGGTCGAAGCGGGAAGAACCTCCGCCGCCTGCCATGATCTTGATCTGCGTAGCGCCGTTTCGAAGATTTAAGCGTGTTGCTTTAAGCACTTCAGGGACACCATCAGCAACTGTTCCATACCCGTAGCGTTCAAAATTGGAAAGGTCCCCTGCATCATTGTGTGAAAAGCGGACATCTGCACGGTCCCGAAAGTCCCCGTGACCTGATGTTTGTGAAATGAATGCCCCTGATGGATACATGCGGGGGCCTTTGATGATACCTTTGTCGATATTTCTTTGAAGACCAAAGGTCGGGCCGCCCATATCACGCACCGCGGTAAATCCGTCCATCAGATAACGTTCCATAACGATAGTTGAACGAATGCCGATATCAATAATATCCATATTCCGTTCCAATTCGCCATAATCAGCGTTTATCGTCACATGAGCATGCCCATCAATGAGGCCGGGCATGAGTGTGCGCCCTCCGCCGTCAATCACTTCAGCGCCGGAAGCCTTGATCCCTTTTTCAACCTTCTTGATCAGGTTGTCCTCGACCAGGACCTCTGCGTTTATCAGCCTGTTGTCAACTCCGTTAAATATCTTGACGTTGGTGAATAGTATCCGCTTCTGCGCTTCCTTCTCCTCAGCATGTCCGAGTGCTCCCAGGCAGACAATTGCGGCCATTACGAATATGAATAGTTTTGCTTTCATAATTAGCCCTCTTCTCTTTCAATTAAGTTGTAATTCTATCCATGTTTCTCATACTTCAGGCCTACATCCTTAACTGCCTGACCGCAGCGGTCGCTGATCTTGTCCTTGTTCTTTTCCAGAAGACACTCTGCCAAACGTCCTTCTCCGGCCCGCACAGCAGCGCAATATTTCTGAAGATCGTCCTCACACTCGTTGACCACATAACTTAAAGCTGCTACAAACCGTTCAAGCTGCGCTGCCGCATCATACAGTGCATACTCACATCTGCCTGAGATCCTGTCGTTATGGGCATAAAGACAGGCCAGCACACGTCCTTCTCCGGGTTTGACATTGGCGCAGTACGATTTAAGTTCCTTTTCACATCCGGTAGCCACGGACTTGATCACAGATTCAATTGCCACTGCATTACCTGTAAATATAAACATCGCCACTAAACCTAATAAGATTGTTTTGATTCGTTTCATTTGAACCTCCTTTGGGTTAATTAAAGTTATATCTATTCCTAACCTCTGGATTTCCGTTATAGATCAGGAATAGTTTTTTAAATCAAATTCTGTTTGCTCAATTGCTCGGTGATCTTTTGAATGAACAATTTGATGGTCTCATCATCAGATCCTCTCTTGAAGGTCTCTGATAAAGCCGACCATACAAGTTTCTCCGTACGGGCGTCATAAAGGTTCGTTTCCAGGTTTACCGGCTGTTCCTTTTCTATATACCCATGCTGGAAAACATAAGTATGACTTTCGAAATATTGAGTTTGAAGATCCGTTTCCGTAGGGGTTTTATAGTCAGCTGCGTCTTTTTCAGCGATTAGTTTTGTTATAAGGACAGAATCCACCTTGAGATCGTGAACATGCTTCAGGATAGTGCTTTTGTCCTGCATCTTGTCACCCGGAAGAAAAGTATGACTCGTCACACCAACGGCACCCTTTGCTCTTAACTGCGCCACAAATTCGTCCTCAAACATCTGCCGTATACTCGGTTTTTTTGCGACACCGATGATCATGATCTTACTCAGTTTGTCTCCCTTGTACTGAGCATCCTTCCAGTCAGAGGTCAGGCTGGTTCCGGCTGAACAGGAAATGACGAATAATGCACTTACTGCAAGGGTAAATAATAATTTAAATTTTCTTCTCATGATACTCTCCTTTCTTTTATAAATTTAATTGTAGATTTTTAAAGGCTGATTTATAACACTTCTTCACTGGTTATTCGTCATTAGATCTTCCTCCATTGTCAGGGTGCAATGCCCCCTCTGTATATTTAAACTTTATGAGAAAATTCGTTGAGTTACAACTCGTAAAAATACTGGTTTTTTAAAAAAAAAGGAGATAAGGGCCCGGAAGGTTAACTCAGTGTAATAAAATGATTAAGTAAACATGGAGAAGGGGGGTAATTTTGAGAATCAGGGGAATGCATGAAGGAATTCAATTACTTTAGAAGGCTTCTCAAAATATCTGCAAACTCTGCTTTGTTCAGTTTTCCTGCTGCCAGCGAGATCATAGACTTATATAATTTCTCTTCGGGATCAATTATACTGATTCCATTGAGTTCAAGAAATACCAATGCAGATGCAAGAGCGGTCCTTTTGTTACCGTCGATAAGTGGATGGTTCCGACTGATATGGTAAGCATATGCTGCAGCCATCTCAAAAATATCGTTGTGAAGAAAATTTCCTGAAGAAGATGCATAGGGCATCGCTACCGCAGAACTGAGCAGATTAATATCTCTGATTCCATCAGCTCCCCCATATCGCTCTATCTGGTCGGCATGTATCTCTACTACTTCAGCCAGGGTTAAGAAAGTGATTTGCTTCATTTATCTGGCAAGTTTCCGGAGTGTCTTGCCATGGGTCTTATTTACCTTTGTAAGAGCTGATCTGAAGTCTTTTTCTCTTTTTTCACTTTCAACGGGTGAAATGATCAAACTTCTGCCGTCAGTTGAAATTTCGAGTGGAGTCTCCATGTTGACTTTTAAAAGTTCCAATATGGGTTTATCAATTATCAATGCGGCACTGTTGCCATGGGAAACTAATTTCTTTATCATATCTGCCTCCTGTATATACATTGTATCACCATGCTGCAGCTCTGTCAATTATACCCATTTGCGGTAGCTTTGGTTTCTACTGGTGACATCAGACCTCACTACTTTTACATTAATTATTCGATATCCTTCGTTTATGCCCTTGGTTTTTGTCCGTATTTATTTGAAAACAGGTAATTTCACTAGTTGACAGGTAACTCTATTGTTGATATTCATTAATAAAAGGAGACTTATAACTGTTTCGGTCTGGGATCCATTCACTCCCCATAGTAATTTTATTAGTAGACTAAATAATTTATGATTAAAGGAGTGGTTTTGATACAGCCAAAAGTGAAAGAAAAATTTTTATTTCTGCTTGTTTCGCTGCTTCTTTTATTTTTCTTTTACCCCTTTGTTCAGAGAAGTCACGCAGGGACACTTATCCTTGATATTATATTTTTAGTTATTCTTCTCGCCAGCATATTTGCAATTAGCGAAAGAAAAAAAGTATTCGTTATATCTCTGTTACTCGCACTTGCAGCTTTTGGGTCAACGGTTTTGAATTACTTTCTTATGAGCGTTCCTCTACGCCTGTTTACTATCAGTGCATACGGACTTTTTTTTGTTTTGATGGCAGTCACAATACTCTCCAATATCATGAAAGCAAAAAAGGTTTCGATCGAGACTATATATGCCTCGATCTGTGTCTACCTGCTTCTCGGGGTCATATGGACGATGCTTTTTTCAGTAATTGAAATCATTGAACCCGGTTCCTTCCTTTCAGGTGGAGCGCCTTTTGTCGATTTCCATGGAGATATTGTCAAGCGGAATGTTATTGCAAAATTTATCTATTTCAGTTTCGTTACTCTGACAACGTTGGGGTACGGAGACATAATACCTGTATCACCACAGGCTCTTGCCTTATCATCACTGGAAGCTGTTGTCGGCCAGCTTTACATCGCTGTTATGATAGCGGGACTGGTTGGGATACGCATTGCGCAGTCAGGGAGAAGAAGTGAATAGACGAATGATGAATAGAGGGAAAGGATATTATTTCGGGTTCTGCCGGTCCTTCCAGGGAGAAAAGGGATAGACAAGCTTGAATTGTGTCAGGTTTCCAGGGTATATCAGCCGACGCCGGCCTTCCTGCCACTGGATAACATAGTTTGGCTTGCCGATCTGCCTGCCATCTTTATCTACACGAAAGTGTCCGATCAAGGACCTGAATTTCATTGTCTTCAGCTGGTTACGGACCTTGTCTATGTCAAGTGACCCTGCCAGTCTCACTGCGGCCTCGATAATTTGTCCTGCTGCATAACCGCCTGCAGCATTATAGTCGGCGTTCACTCCGTACGTCTGCATGTACCGGAAAGAAAAATCAAATGAACCGGGCATATGCTGGCTGCGCATCCATTGAACCGTGGAAATAATTCCTTCTGTGTCCGGGCCGAGTGCGTCACCGAACTTGATCAGGGCCGGGCCGGTAGTGAAAACGAGCATCTTCGGCTCAAGACCGGCAGACTTTGCCTGACGGGTAAAGGCAATAGAATCGAGGAGATATGATGCAACGATAACCACATCAGGTTTGGCTTCTTTCATTCTCGTTACGAGGGACAGAAATTCTGCACTTGTTTTATACTCCTTATTGTATTCCTCGTCCAGCACAAGCTGCATTCCCTGTTTGACGACTTCTTCTCTGACCCCCCTGGCAACACCTTGAGGGAAATCCGTACCAGCATAAGCAAGGGCCACACGTTTGAGGTCTTTCCCGGCTGCCATGGAGAAGACCGTCTCCATAGACTTTTCGGAAGTAGTAAAAATGCCAAACATGTTTTTTACCCCCGGCTCCCAGATCGAAGGAGCAGTTCCTTCAACCAGCATGGGAAAATTATATTTTTCAACAACAGGCCTGGCTGCAAGGGTCATCCCGGAGGAATAGGGGCCTATTAAAAGATCGACCTTGTCTTCGGTGATAAGTGTTTCATAGTGACTGGCGCATATTTCACGGTCAGACCGGTTATCATAGACAATGAGTTTAACGGGACGATCAAGCAGAGCACCCCGCTCGTTGATGTCTTCCACCCACATCTTTACACCGCGATACTGCTCCGTACCGAATTTTTTATATTTACCGCTCAACGATGTGGCGATCCCCACCTTGATGGGTTCCAGTGCATAGCCGCTGTCGCAGAGCAGATACGAAAGCATAATTCCAATAATAAAGAATATCTTTATTGCCGACCTTCCGGTTCTGTTAAGCATGCTTCATCCTGCCTCTCTTACTTTTCAATATCGAGCTCCCGTTTTGTGTTATAGAGCAGACGTATCAGTTCATACTCAAATGGCGACCCTGTGCCGTGGTACCGAAATTTTGTCCGGTGTCTCTTATCAATGGCCTTCATTGCTGTAAGACTGTATTTCAGAATATCCTCATCATCGTCACTTAAATCGAGTTCGTCAATGATCTCGTCTGTGATCAAAGTGTATGTAACGGAGTCAACGACAAGACCCGTGGTATCACGCACTGATGAAGGACCAAAGATCGGCAGAACCACATAGGGACCCGACCCGAGACCATAGTGACCAAGTGTCTGTCCAAAATCCTCATCTGCCCGATACATTTTCATTGATGTGGCAGGGTCAAAAAGCCCCAGTATGCCGACCGTCGAATTTAGTGCAAACCTGCCGGCAGTTGTTACTGTTTCCTTCCCCTTCAGCTGCAGAGCTGTATTAATGAAATTTGTGATCTCTCCGAGGTTCAAAAAGAAGTTTGTAACCCGATCTTCGACGAAATCGGGCATTATGTAAGTATATCCGCTTACAACAGGAAGAAAGATGTACTTGTCAAAGTAAGAATTGAAGTTATATATATTCCTGTTGAGGCCCTCCCAGGGGTCGTAGATCTCCAGCGTTTCGATATCTTCCTTGACCAGAAGGTCAGTAGAATACACCGGCTCCATCAGTTCACCCTGGCGGACAGGGGCCGTGCTGCACCCCGTGAAAAGAGAGAGAGCTATCAAAAGCAGCACCCATGAGCAGCAGGGATTCAGATGTTTCAGGAGAAAAGAGTTCATTTTTTAAAATACTCCACAATATAAGCCAATGTATCGCGTTGGGACAGATTCCCCAGATGGCCTCCTCTGGGGTAGATCATGGCACGGTCGCCAAAGACCTCGGAGAAGAAATCTATTTCCCCTTTCTTCAGAATTATGTCGTCCTGATTGTGTACGACACCAATATGCTTTGCTGTACGAAGAAAATCTTCAATATATCTCAAGCTCATCGTGTCCATGAATAATTCTCTTGTCAGTGATGGATCGAGTTCATGAAAATATGGAAATAGATATTCATGAGCGTAATCGGAAAATCCCAGGCGCGTAGCTACCGCGAGATATTTCTCCAGGGGAGATGTTTTTTTCAGGATCTCGTTTTTGGGCTTTATAAAACCGAAGTTGGTCATAACATCGGAAGTGAAGATCATATTTGCAGAGGAGATCCGGAAGGCCACTCCTATAATTGCTGCCAGTTCTTCATCATCGGGCTGTTCTTCCTGAAATGCTCTATAGATTATGTCTTCATTGAATTTGACGATATCAGAACGCTTGTAAGCTTTGGAGATCTTTTGAACCAGCTGAGTATAATATTTACTGAAATTATCCACACCTCCTGGGATATTTTCAAGCATGCGGTCGAGCTTGGAGATGGAACTGTAGAGCGTGAGCGACGGGTTCAGCATCAAAACCTTTTTGAAGTTGAAGACCTGCTGCTCATGATCTATCTTCGCCACAAATGCTGCCTGAGTGCCGCCGAGACTGTACCCGGTAAGATAGTATTCACTCACCTCGATCTCGTCCCTGAGATCATCCAGGATCTGCTGCATCACACGGTACAGGTCCTCTGAATCATATTGCAGATGACCGGGGACTCCTGTCGATGATGCTGCTGTCACAAAATTGGGATGAGTGGGAGAAGTAATTCCGATCACATGAAAACCCGCCTGGTAAAACGCTTTCATGAGGATCAGATTCTTCCCGGAGTCATGGTCCGCGCCTGTTCCGGCAATAGTGAACACAAGAGGGGCTTTTCCTTTCTGGCGGACAAAAGAATAGTAGAGTTTTTTATAGTACCAGAGTGCATCCGGGACCTCGCGGTCCTCGATCTCTTTTAAACTGCGGGTCTTAATAGGGATCTTTTCGGGCAGTTCTGCCTGGAGTTGCAGGGGGGTGCCGATTATCGTTGCAGCATAGGGATCATCAATGGGGTAGTCATACGCAGAAGCTGTGCAGCACAAAACAGCCGTTCCAATAAAAATAAGCAGTGAAACGAGGTGTTGCAGTTTAATGTGGACCCGCTGATCGATAATCATATTTTCACTATTTTTTTATTGTTAAGGGTCAATGCATTTATTTATATTTAAATTTTATGAGAAAATTCATTGAATGACAACTCGTAAAAATACTTGTTTTTTAAAAAAAAGGGCAGGGGCATGGCGTGCCATGCCCCTGTTTATTGAAATCGTTCCATATACTGAGCAGGAAGCCATCTGACGAGGATCCCTTCTAACGTTCCGTCTTTCTTCCATTTATTTAAAATGCTGTTAACATTCATCAAAAGTTCCGGGTCATTCTTTCTTACCCCCCATGCAAGATACTCCTTGTTTAATGGTTCCCATAGGGCTGTAAGCTCTGCCTCGTTTTCTGAGACGAGCCACATAATGGAGGGTGCGTCATGCACGAAAATATCAATTGACCTGTTCTTAAGCGGGGTAGGGGCGTCACTTGCATTTTGAAAAGAAGCTACTCTTACTACATTTGGAAAGTTTTCTCTGACAAATACTTCACTTGTTGTGCCTTTCTGCACACCAATGGTCAGAAAGTTTTGTTTGATGCTTTCAATAGAATTGTATTTCCGGACGTTCTCAATATGCATCATGGTCATGAGTCCGCTCTTAAGGTAGTGATCGGCAAAATTTACTCGTACTTTTCTTGCGTTCGTAATGCTCATTCCCGACATGATCATGTCGGTCTTTCCTGACATCAATGCCGGTATCTGGTCCTCCCATCTGAGCTCAATAAATTTAACGGTTTTGCCAAGCTCTACTGCAAGCAGTCGTGCCAGATCTGCCTCGACCCCCATAATTTCTTCCCCCTGCTTAAATATTATCGGCGGATAATCAGTAGTGACCCCGATCCGCAATTCAGGCAATGGTTTTGGTTCCGGTTCTTCAACCTTTGCAGTCGCGCAGCTGCCTAAAATGAATATTGATACAACAAGCAGAGTTACCTTTATATGTGAAATAAACATGAGTGTTTGCCTCCTCTTTAAAAGATCATTTTGTAACCTACCTCGATTGATCCGTCGAGCGGGCGATCATTACCAATGCCGAAGGAGGGACGCAGGTAGGCGCTGTGGCCTTTAGTGCCCAGATATTTGTCGAGCATAGCTCCGACTTCGAGGTCTACGATCATGTATTCTTCGTTCTCCTGGTAATCCAGGACGATCTGCGGATCAGCAAAGAACCAGTATTGCTTGCTCTTAGCCATCATCAGGTAATTCAGGTCGAACAGGCCCTGGCGGATCCTGCTGCGGCCATCGTCTTCATTCACGCTGACCTTGTGCTGATAGGCCGGTGCAAAAAGACCGTCAATTCCAAAAGGTTTGAAAAAGACAAGAAATGCCTGGGGACCTAATGACATTGTTCCCGATCCCAGCGCATCTTCGTCTGCTGTATCAAGGAATGTCTCCAGGCCGACGGCGATCGCTATTTTTTGGGACATATCCAGATACGGCACTGTCAAAAAGCGGAAGTCAACGTCTCCGAACCCGGATTCGTCCAGGTCATCAACGCCGTCATTATTGAGGTCGGCTTCTATTGAAGAGTATCTGGCCCTTATCCTGAACTGCCACTTGCCCTTTGCAAATGGAGCTCGAAACTCGAGAGTCGTGACGTTTTGTTCTCCATCACCTTGCGTATTCAGCCATGTGAACTCGTTATAAGCCCTGAGATCAAATTTGAAGTCGACGGGGTTGGTTCCCGTATTATCTTCCTCTGCAGCAGCTTTCGGCTCTTCGGCCGCATGGCTGATATTTGCAAAACAAACTGTGACTAAAGCAATAAGTAAAACTTTCATGATAATTTTCATGGTCTATCTCCTCCTATTTAATTGCGAATATCGATATTCTCTTTTCATTTATTACCTCTTCGTTGGTCGCCGTTAATGACTTTTCAATCTTCTATGATTAAATATAAATTAAATATAGAGCTCTGCATCTAATTAAAACGTTATGATATATATGGTTAGTTAGCAACTCGTAAAAATACTGGGAAAGTTATATTTTTTAAGGTGCAATTATATTATTGACTTTTATAACCTTCTAGGTTACATTAGTCATTACAATGATTAAGCGGTTTATTTTCAACAAGTTAAAAGACGAAATTCATGAACCGGAGATCAATATCCTCCTTGGTCCACGCCAGGTGGGGAAAACCACTCTACTTCACACTCTTGAAGAATATTGTAAAAAACAGAAAATAAAAACCTGCTTTTACGACCTGGAACAACCGCAGGTTCTTGCACAGTTCAACCGTTCTGCATCTGAAATCATCAAACTGCTGACAGAATCCGGAGATATTATCTTTATTGATGAATTCCATTACCTGCAGAATGCCTCTAAAATTTTCAAGGCTATCTACGATGCAAATAAGAAGATCAAAATAATATGCTCCGGATCTTCATCAATGGAAATCCACAAGCATTTAAAAGAAAGCCTGGCAGGGCGCAGGTTTCTTTTTCGCATCTTTCCGCTTCAGATGTCCGAGATCCTGGCAGACAACAGGGATTTTTCACTTAATACATACCTGCAATACGGAGGACTGCCGGGACTTACACATACGGATGTTGAACAGCGCAAACAGCTCATGCTCAATGAGATGTTAGGCAGCTATATCCTTAAAGATATCAAGTCACTTGTCAAAGAAGAGAACATCCGGGCCTTCAATCACATGCTGTACCTGTTAGCCGAAAATCAGGGGTCTACTATTTCCATGACAAATATTTCCAACAAGATCAATATGAGCGTTAAGGCGATCCAGCGTTATCTGGACATACTTGAAGAGACCTATGTAAATTACAGGATCTACAGCTTTTCTAATAATTTAGGCAATGAACTGAAAAAATCCTGCAAGACCTATCTCTATGATTCGGGAATTCGTAATGCTATCCTGAAAGATTTCTCGGATGTTAGCGACAGGTCTGATAAGGGATCTATTCTTGAGAGTTTTGTCTTCCTTCATCTTAATCAATGGCTTGGACCAAATATGGAGATCAAATTCTGGCGCACCAAAGACGGGGGCGAGGTGGATTTTATTCTCCTTAAAAACCGTAAGCCTACACCGATTGAAGTCAAGAGCAGATTAACAAAAGCAGAGATTCCCAAAGGCCTAAAAAGGTTTTTAAACCGCTATCCAAAAGTCAGATACGCCTATGTTGTCAATGAACAGGTTACAGAAAAACTGACTTTTCGGTCATGCACAATTGAATTCATGACTTTCGAAGACTTTCTTCAAAGCAAAGACTTATTCAGTTCTATTTGAGGTAAGCTGAAAAAAGTGGACACCAAAATTAGGTAGAATAACTTAATGGAGGTGAGAGTATGAAAAGAGTTCCATACAGGAAGTATACAAAGGAATTCAGGGTAGAAGCAGTAAAGCTGGTAATAGATGGGGATTTAAGTATTCCTGAAGTAGGCAAACGATTATCAGTGTCTCCGTCAACATTAAGCACCTGGGTAAAGGCATATAGAACAGGGCTGCTGGAAGAAGTGGGGAAAAATCATCGGCAAATGAGTGAGAAGGAGATGGAAGTAGCCCGGTTGAAGCGTGAATTAGCAGAGGCAAGAATGGAGTGTGACATATTAAAAAAAGCAGCAGTGTACTTTGCAAAGGGTTCTCAGTGAGGTGCGCTATGATAAAGCAGATGAGACCTGAGTATCCATTGCCGTTTCTCCGGAAGGTATTTGATATAGCATCAAGCAGTTACTATGCATGGCTAAACCGTAAGCCGTCAAAGCGTTCTATGGAGGACGCAAGGTTGGAAGTAGAAATCAAGTCAGCTCATAAGAGGACAAAAGAAACATGTGTTCCTGAGCGGCTGCAAAAGGATATGGCAGAGCATGGAGTAGAAATCGGGGTTTACCGTATCAGACGCATCCGCAATAAACTTGGGATAAGATGTAAGCAGGTGAAGAAATTCAAGGCAACAACAAATTCTGATCATAACCTGCCGATTGTAGGAAATATTCTGGAGCAAAACTTTAAGGTTACAGAACCCAATAAGGCATGGGTTTCAGACATTACTTATATACCTACAGGTGAAGGATGGCTATATCTTGCAGGACATAAAGATCTGTGTACAGGGGAAGTAGTGGGCTATGCAATGTCAAACAGAATGACCAGAGATTTAGTTAGTAAGTCATTATTCAGGGCAGTAGCATATAAGAGACCGTCAAAGGGTCTTATTAATCATTCAGACCGTGGCAGCCAGTATTGCTCTTTGGATTATCAGAAACTGTTAAAGCAGTTTGGCATGAAAGCATCAATGAGCAGAAAAGGTAATTGTTATGACAATGCTCCAATAGAGAGCTTCTGGGGAACTCTTAAGCAGGAACTTATACATCACAAAAATTACAGGACGAGGCTTGAAGCAGTTCAGGACATTACAGAATACATAGAGATCTTCTACAATCGTCAGAGGAGACAAAAGCGGCTGGGTTATCTATCGCCTGCTGCTTATGAGAAACAGTTCTATGAAAAGAGGTTGTCGGCATGAGCGATTTCGTGTCCACTATTGACAGCAGACCTCACTCAAAATAGTCAGTAAGACCTTGTGTGAACCCCTTGCCCTCCGAATCCTTTGATCCTTCTATTTGGATTAGATGTATAAATAATAGGAGATTAAAGAGGTGTTAACAATTCGTAAAAATACTGATCTTCTAAAATATTTCTTTTGAAGACCAGTATTTTTACGAGTTGCCCCGTATCCCTTTATGTGATAAAAATCTTATAAGTTAATTTTCATCTCAATCCAGTAACAAAGTTGGCAATATAATGAAGAGAGCAGTAATTAACGGTTTTGGACACATTGGACGGCTTGCTCTACGTCAAAAAAGGGGGAAAGAAAATGGATTCATGCAGGAAGGCATCATTCCCAATAGTCATAAAATAATATTTGAAATGCCTGACAGAATGCGATAGGTGTACAATGAAACAAAACGCCAGATCTGCTGTTAGTAAAATCTGCAAAAAGTTTAATCATAACGGTATCCGCATTCTTGATATCCTCCGGGAAGTTCAAAACAGGCTGGGATACATCAACGGAGAGACAATGGAACTCCTTGCCGATGAGCTTTCCACTCACCGCATTGAAATCGAAGGGCTCGTCTCTTTTTACTCATTTTTCTCCGAGGAAAGGAAAGGCAAAATAATTGTCCGTCTCTGTGATGATATTATTGATCGCTTCGCAGGAGTTGAGGAGGTCGCCAGGGTCTTTTCCGAAGAGCTGGGCATCGGTATAGGGCAGACTTCTTCAGACGGAACTTTTTCCCTGGAGTACACACCATGCATAGGTATGAGCGACCAGGCCCCGGCTGCCCTTGTAAATGAAGTCGTTGTAACGAATCTAACCCCAAAGTCAGCCAGGACCATAGCCCGTAATTTAAAGAAGAACCTCGATACTTCAAAACTGATCAAGAGAAAAGGTGACGGAAATAATGCCACCGGGCTTGTTAACTCAATGGTCAGGAATAATATCCGCAAAAAAGGAGAGGTGCTTCTTGCGGACAAAATATCAGCAGGAGCCGGTCTTAAGAGGGCGCTGAAAATGAGACCCGAAGAGGTTGTCCGGGAAGTAACTGATTCCGGACTGAGAGGCAGGGGAGGCGCGGGTTTTTCAACCGGCCTCAAATGGGACCTTGCGCGAAAGGAACGTGCAGAGGAACGCTATGTGATCTGTAATGCTGATGAGGGAGAACCCGGTACTTTCAAAGACCGTGTGCTCCTTACCGAGCGCGCGGAACTCCTTTTTGAAGGAATGACAATTGCCGCTTTTGCCGTTGGAAGTCAGAACGGTATTTTGTATTTACGGGCGGAATATGAGTATCTCCTTCCCTATCTGGAAAGTATTCTTAAAAGAAGGCGTAAAGCAGGCCTGTTAGGAAAGAACATCGTCAGGAAAAAAGGTTTCGAATTTGACATTCGCATACAGTTAGGCGCAGGTGCCTATATCTGCGGGGAGGAAAGCTCGCTTATCAGTTCCTGTGAGGGAATAAGGGGAGAACCGAAAAAACGTCCGCCGTTCCCTGTGGAAAGAGGATTTCTCGGCCATCCCACAATAGTTAACAACGTCGAGACATTCTGTTGCGCCGCCCGCATTCTTGATCAGGGCGCGCAGTGGTTTGCCGGTATGGGGACAGATGAGAGCAAGGGGACGAAGCTGTTAAGTGTAGCCGGAGATTGTGCCAGACCGGGTATATACGAGGTGCCCTTTGGTATAGCAGTTTCTGAAGTACTTGAAATGGCCGGGGCTGAAGATCCGGCAATTGTTCAGGTCGGCGGCGCCAGCGGGGAGATGATCGGTAGAACTGCCTTCGACAGAAAACTCTGTTTTGAGGACCTTCCCACAGGGGGCTCCTTCATGACTTTCAATCCCAGCCGTAATGTTCTGAGTATCGTGGACTATTTCCTGGAATTTTTTATTCATGAGAGCTGTGGATACTGCACACCCTGCCGCGTTGGAAATGTTTTTTTGCGTGAGCGGATCCAGAAGGTTATGAATGGTCTTGCCGAGGAAGCTGACCTGAACTACCTGAAAGAGCTCAGTAATACTATCATTATGACGAGCCGGTGCGGATTGGGGAACACATCACCGAAACCTGTGCTGAGTTCGATTGAACATTTCCCGATAGTGTACTCCTCGTTGACAAGAGAAAGCAGGGGTGGTCTCCAGGCCAGCTTTGATATTCAGAAGGCCCTGGAAGAATCCAGGAGAATCGCAAAACGCCAGTCAATGATTTATGACCCGGTCTATGGAGATAAATAAAGAATGAGCAATAAAATTGTAATTACAATTGATGGAGTCAAGGTTGCAGGGAAGGAAGGGCAGACGATCATGCAGGCCGCTGATCAGGCAAGGATATATATTCCCCGTCTCTGTGATGTGGAAGGGCTTGAGCCGCAGGGAAGCTGCCGTGTCTGTACCGTAAAAGTCAATGGCAGGCCCGCTGCCGCCTGTACACAACCTGCTGCTGATGGGATAGAGGTCGAGAATAATACTCTGGAGATGCTGAACTGCCGGCGTGACATTATAAGAATGTTGTTTCATGAAGGGAACCATTTATGTCCGATCTGTGAGGCCAGCGGCAGGTGCGAACTTCAGGCCATGGGATACCGCCTGGGAATACTGCAGCCTGCCAAGTATCCTTATTTGCAGCCTGTCCGCCCTATTGATGCGACTCATCCAGATATTATACTTGATAAGAACCGCTGCATCAGATGCGGACGCTGTATCAGGGCCTCCAAATATATAGACAAAAAGAATGTCTTTGGTTATGTTGGAAGAGGAATTAACAAGCGTGTCCGCATAAATGGTAAAAACCTTGTAGATACTAATATCAGTATCAAGGATAAGGCCGTTGCACCTGAGACATGTCCTGTTGGCTGTATAATCAGGAAGGGCCTCGGTTTTGATATTCCTATCGGGCAGAGGCGGTTTGATAACGTACCTATCGGTAATGAGATAGAAAACCCAAAATCAAAGCTTGGGAAATAATGAAAAAAATAATCGCAACAGTTTCTCTTGCAGGATGTTTCGGCTGTCATATGTCTTTACTGGATATTGATGAGAGGATGCTCGATCTGCTTAAAGTTGCCGAGTTTGATAAAACCCCTCTGAATGACCTTAAGAAATTTACAAGGCGCTGCGACATCGGCCTTATTGAGGGAGGATGCTGCAATGAAGAAAATGTCCACACACTGCGGGAGTTCCGAAAAAACTGTGATGTGCTGGTGGCTATAGGACAGTGTTCCATTATGGGCGGACTGCCTGTAATGAGAAACGCTATTATGAAATCTGAGGACCCTCTTCGTGAGTGCCTTGAAACGGCTTATCTCAACAGTAAAAGGGTATATAACTCCACCAATGATATTCCCAATGATCCTGCCCTCCCTCTGATCCTGGACAAGGTGTATACATGTTCGGAAGTTGTGAAGATCGACTATCAGATACCCGGATGTCCTCCATCAGGGGATATCCTCTGGCAGACATTGACGGCACTTATAAATGGCACTCCCGCTGAACTGCCGTACGGATTAATCAGGTATGACTGAGTTAAAGGAATATGGAGATAAATAAATGGCAAAAACAAAAGTTATAGAGATTGAACCTGTAACACGTGTTGAAGGACACGGTAAGATCAGTATTCACCTTGATGATAACAACAATGTAAAAGACGCCAGGCTTCATATCGTAGAGTTCCGGGGATTTGAGCGTTTTATCAAGGGACGCCCCTTCTGGGAAGTCCCTGTTATAGTGCAGCGTTTATGCGGTATCTGTCCTGTAAGCCACCAGTTGGCGTCTGCCAAGGCCATGGATATTATAGTGGGCGCGAATAAGCTGACCCCTACTGCAGAAAAGATGCGCCACCTGATGAATTGCGGACAGATCTTCCAGAGCCATGTCCTCCATTTCTTTTATCTTTGCTCACCTGATTTGCTCTTTGGTTTTGATGCTGATCCCAAGGTCCGTAATATTTTCGGCGTTATAAATAAAATGCCTGAGCTGGCTGTGCAGGGAGTTATGATGAGGAAATACGGCCAGGAGATAATCAAGGCAACGTCAGGCAAAAAGATCCATGGTACAGGAGCAATACCCGGAGGTATCAATAAAAACCTCTCGATAAAAGAAAGGGACACATTTCTAAAGGACATTAAGAAGATGAAAAAGTGGTCCCTTGACGCACTCTCAATAGCGAGAAATTATACTCTTGAGCATATTGATACTGTAGAGAATTTTGCCGCATTCAACTCGAGCCATCTCTCCCTTATTCGCGAAGACGGAGCACTCGATTTGTATCACGGCAATCTGCGGGCCATCGATGCAAGCGGGAATATTATCTTCGATCAGGTGGACTACCAGAACTACGATGAATATATTATGGAAGAGGTAAAGACCTGGTCATATAATAAATTCCCTTTTATCAAGAGTCGTGGACATATTGATGGATGGTATAGAGTGGGACCGCTCTCGCGGATGAACACTGCCGGTTTTATTGACACGCCGGATGCCCAGAAGGCACTGGAAGAGTTTAAGGGGCTGACAAACGGGAAGCCGAACAACATGTCTCTTGCCTATCACTGGGCACGTATGATAGAGATCGTCTACTGTATTGAGAAGATCGAGGAGCTGCTTCATGATCCGGATCTCCAGGGCACTGACCTGGTCGTTAAGGGCAACCGCGCTGAAGAGGGAGTCGGTCTGATAGAGGCTCCAAGGGGTACGCTCTTCCACCATTACCGTGTGGATGAGAACGATCAGGTCACATATTGCAACCTTATCGTATCCAGTACCAACAACAATGAGGCCATGAACCGGGCGGTGAAGAAAGTTGCCCATGACCATATATCGGGTAAACCGGAGATCACGGAAGGTATGCTCAATCATGTCGAGGTTGCCGTCCGTTCATATGACCCCTGCCTTTCCTGCGCGACACACGCATTGGGGCAGATGCCTCTTGTTGCGGAGCTTTATGATGCAGAGGGGAAATTGCTCGAAACAAAGAGCAGGAACGTATGACATCCAGCCGTCCTGAGGTACTACTGATCGGTTACGGTAATCCTGGGCGTCTTGATGATGGATTGGGACCGGCGCTCGCAGCAAAAATTGAGGCCGCTTCTCTTGAAGGACTGACCATTGAAGCTGACTATCAGCTTGTTGTAGAAGATGCTTTTGATGTATCTAGACATGATGTCGTGATATTCGCCGATGCTGCAGTAAATGGGAAGGAACCCTTCTTTTTTAAGGAAATCCTTTCCAGGTCTCCCATAAGCTTAAGCAGCCACAGTGTTTCGCCTGAGGCTGTCCTCTTTTTTGCTCAAAAAATGTTTCATGCCAGAACCAGGGCTTATGTTCTCGGGATCCGGGGCTATGAGTTCAACGGCTACGAGGAGAGGCTGTCAGAAGGGGCAGTTGAAAACCTGGAAAAAGCCTATCAGTTTATTGCGGAACTTGTTAAGTCAGATAATTTTTCAAAACACGTTGACTGCGTTTGAAGTAATTGTCGAAGATTTTGTTATTCCCGAAAGATAGAATATTGAAGCATTAATTGAATCGTTTCTCTCGGCAATAAAGTGAGATTTTTCTCGACAATGTTTTCATCTGGTCACGTCCGCTTGCTCGGTTAACACTTTGCCGTGCCTAATGCAGCTTGAATGTCCTTCTTATTGTGGTTGTTCACTCAAATAGAGTTCCGTGTATTGGGTACGAGCAATCGGCCATTCATTTTCATAACGAACCTCCAAGCGAACCGGGCCATTTCATCAATGATCGCAGTGCTTTCCTGCTCATGCATTGTCACCAGCACCTTGTGCATGCGCTCCTATTTATTCAAAAACTGGAATTATAGAGAGCTGGATTAATGGGAAAACCCAATACTCCAGTACTCTAATACTCCAATTATTATTTCTCCGGCGTATACCATATCGGACTCGTATAAGCACGCTCCTGGTGTATCAATTTGGCCTCCTTCGGGACCTTCGCTCCGAGACGTACTTTGTCATACAGCACCCAGCGCGGGGTTGGGATCTCTATCACTCGCGCATAGTAGAAGGCTTTTTGCTTAGGATCGAAATTCGGGTCGGTCCAGACTGTCATTAGTTCGGAGGCTCCGATGGAGTTGATCCAGTTCGCGGC
>CBFDEG010000027.1:0-25376 GCA_965603765.1 uncultured bacterium
GGAGATTTAGTCATTGATCAGAATAAGACAGTCATAATTGAAGGCGGGTATACAGGAGCTAATAACTGCGGTTTTGGCAGTATCACAGGTAAAACAACGGTGAACGGCAATGTCACCATAAGTGACGGAACAGTTGAGATCCTCAACGGCACGCTTGAGGTGCAGTAAAAAATATCATGCAAGATTTTGCCTTCTGTGCCGTCTTATGGGATAAGAAGAGTAACTCCCTCAATCCCCTTTAAGGGGAAGTTAAAGAGAATAGTGAGAGAATGAGAATGGCTAAATATTTATTCACACCTGAAATGGACAAAGAGCTTCTCCATACGTATTCCATAAACACAGACAACAAGCCCCGATTGATCAATCTTGCCAGGAAATTTAAAATGCCTCGATGGGCTCTTTATCAAAGGGCGCTGAAAATCGATGCGGTGAAGTCATCTCATCAGAAAAGACCGTGGGAGGATGATGAGGTCAGGATACTGGAGAAGTATGCCCGGTATGAACCATTGACCATAAAGAAGAGACTTGAAAAAGCGGGTTATCACAGGAGCATCGCGAGCATTGTACTGAAGAGAAAGAGGATGAGGTTCCTCTCAAATCTTGAGGGTGTGTCTGCCTGCATGTGCGCTGAGTTTCTAGGCGTTGACCTGCACTGGGTATTGAATTATATAAGACAGGGCTTGTTAAAGGCAGAAATGATCCGGCAGGACAGGGAAGGCAAGGTCAATTATTTCATCCGGGAAAAAGACCTTCGGAAGTTCATTGTCAATAATCCTGATCTCGTAGATTTGCGCAAGGTGGAAAAGTATTACTTTATAGAACTGGTTGCTAATGGGGGAGTGCATTAAGGTGATTATGATCATTGAGGATGGTATGACGATAAGCAATGGTTTGGTACTGTTGAGAATGTAGAAGTGCAGTAATTATTAAAAGAAAGGATATATATAATGGAAAATATTACAAGTGCAGATCTAAAAAAATACGATTTTTTTTCCTCTCTTTCTGACGGTGCATTAGAGGCCCTTTCAGAGAAAGCTGAACCTGTTCAGCTTTCTGCAGGAACAGAGATCATCAGTGAGGGAGCTCCTGCCGGGTCATTTTATTTTGTATGTACGGGTGAAGTGGAGATCACAAAAAAGACCGACTTTGAACAGTCAGCAAAAGTGGCTTCAGCAGGTGCAGGGGAAAGTTTCGGTGAAATGGCCCTGCTGACCAATCTGCCCAGAAGTTGTACTGTTACGGCAAAGACAGACGTTACACTCAGCAAGATAAAAAAGGATGATTTTGAGGAGATAGTAAGCCTTGATACTGTTTTTTCAAACATGCTTCAAAGAAAGGCCCGGGACCATGCTGATTTCAATATACTGAAGACCCTTCAGCCTCTTGCCCTGATCGAGCCGGAAAAGATGCTTGCGTTGATATCTGTTATGCAGGAAAAGACATTTGCTCCGGGAGAGAATATTATCGCACAGGGAGACAAGGGTGACGCATACTATATCGTTAAGTCAGGTCGTGCTGCGGTTTTTCAGCAGAAAGGTGACAATGAGCCTGAGCAGGTTGCGGAACTGAAGAGCGGTGAGGGGTTTGGAGAAGAGGCTATCATAAGGATGAAACCGAGGAATGCGACGATAAAGGCCATTGAAGAGACCACTGTCCTTTCACTGGACAAACCGACCTTTGAAAAGATACTGAGAAAGGCATTTATTGAAAACGCATTTTCAGAAGATATTGATGAAGAGGACAGAGACAAGTATGTTTATATTGATGCCAGGGTACCGCCTGAGTACGAAGAGGAGCATATTGCGAACGCCATTAATATCCCTATTGAAATACTTCGCACAAAGTTCGGGGAGCTGGATAAGTCAAAGGAATATTTCACGTACTGTACAAATGATTCACGGGGCATGACAGCAGCTTTTCTTATGAAAAGCATGGGATACAATGTTCAGGCACTGCGCGGCGGATTGAGTGCGTGGAATGGTGAGACAACACGTGGCAATGAGGGTGTTCACTCGCCGTCAACTGCTGCTTGATCGAATAAGAAATGCATGAATCGTAAGGGGCTGATCGATTTCTCATAAACAGTGTTACGAAGGGAGATGAACTGGATGCAAATACGGGTGCTGGGCTGCTCTACATCAGAATTGCCGAATGTACATTTATCGAGTTTTCTCGTTGATAACAAAATACTATTTGATGCCGGGACAATATTGTCAGCACTTAATGGAAATGAGCTTTCAGGTATAAAAGATATTTTTATCAGCCACTCACATCTTGATCATATTAAAGACCTCCCCTTTTTTATAGAAAATATTGTGATCAGGGGGATCTCTCAGCAGCTCAGGGTATTAAGCATTTCAGATGTTACCCGTGCATTAAAAGAGAATATGTTCAATGATGTCATATGGCCCGATTACACTAAGATTCCGACACCTGAATCTCCTGCGTTAGTTTTTGAAAGTATTGAAGCCGGCCGGGCTTTACATGTTGATGATCATAAGATCACTGCATATAAGGTCAAACACACGGTGCCTGCTGTTGGCTATCTTATAGAGGATGGACAGGGGAAGAGACTTCTTTATCTTGGAGATGCCGGGCCGAGCAACACTATCTGGGAGTCCGTGAATGGCGGAAAAATTAATGGATTGATCATTGAAGTGTCCTTTCCTGACAAACTGAAGGAGCTGGCCATCAAGACTGGTCATCTGACTCCGAGCTTGCTTCAGGCTGAACTGAAGAAGATAGCAAAAATGCCTGAAAATATCTTTATTACGCACTGTAAGCCCCAGTTTAAGCAGACCGTGGTGGAAGAACTGCAGGAACTGAATATGAAAAATCTCCATATTCTGGCATGCGGAGACTATCTGGAGATTTAATGCTATTTGTTTTAAATATATTATAAATCTTTAATTTTTCTCATCCATTGATAAGATCTCAACCCATGGATCGTCTCTATCGTCCTGTGCCCGAATATGCGCATAGCTAATTTAAGCAGCAGGAAATCGAATTTATACTGACGGGTGAATATTGAGTTCTGTATCTTTCCTGCGTAGACCAGTTCTGTAAATATATGTTCTTTTAATAATTGGATGTAGCGTGTTGAAATATGTTTCTGCATATCAGCAGGGCACCCACAAGAGGTGCCCCTACATTCAATGATTGCCTGCGCCGCAAGTTCTGCGCTTCTATGGGCGTAGAATATTCCTTCTCCAATTAGAGGGTCTGCGAATCCGGCCGCGTCGCCTACCAGTAGAATGTTTTTAAAAACAGGGGAGGGCAGGAAGTTTCCGTACGGGAGCACATAGGCCTCTATCTTTTCATCCTGTATGTCTCCAAGGTCCATTGCTGAGAGGAAATCTTTGAAGGCTGTCAGTACCTTTTTCGTGTTCTTCCTCTTAAGCGCGCACATCCCTATCTTGAGCTTGTCCTTGTTCGGGAATATCCAGGCATAGCCCCAGTCAACAAAGCCGTAATAGAGCATGGGATGGTCAAACTGTTTTTCTATTTTATTGCGGTCCGGTATTATCTCAAATGCTGCTGCAAGGTCATTGCTCCATTTTTCCCTGCCGAACAGGTCAACAGGAAATGAACTCCTGATACGGCTGTTCACTCCGTCAGCCCCGATTATGATCTCGCCTGAAAACTTACGGCCTGCTGTGGTTGTAACAGAACTTTTAAGAACATCAATGCTCTGTATTCCTTCGCCTTCAATGATGTCCCCCCCTGCCAGCTCAGCTTTATTCAGCAGATGATGGTCGTATTTGTCCCTGTCAACGAACATGAGAGGATGTTCAGATGTTCTTTTTGATATTAGCGACCTGGTACTTCGGATCTCATATAAGAATGATTCATAATTAATGATATCTTTTTGTTTGAGTGATTCGGGTGTTATGCCAAATACCCGTTCGAGAAGCGTGACTGTCTTATGCGGAATGAGCCCTGCGCAGAGTTTTTTCTTCGGGAACCTGCCTTTATCTATGATCAGGACATTAAGACCGGCTTTGGCTAAAATATGCCCCGCGGTTGAACCAGCGGGGCCTCCGCCTGCAATTATAACGTCATATCTGGATAAATTCGGCATCTGGAATAATAACTTAATCTGAATTAAAAATTACGGCCCGAGCAGTATTGACGGTCCCTGAAAGAACGTGCCTGCAACAGCCGCTGTCATCATGCACGCAAGTGTTGCCGCAAGAAGCGCCCTCGGCCCCACAGCGGAAAGGTCGGCTGTCCTTTTAGGCACAAGCGCGGAAATACCGCCCACGAATATCGCGAGGGAGGCAACATGCGCGAAACCGCAGAGCGCGTATGTCGCGATAAATCCTGAACGCGGGTAATGCAGGCTGCCGTTTGCAAGAAGTACGGCAAGGTCCATGTATGATTTGGTCTCGGTCACGATGGTGCGTTCGCCTATGATCTTTGATATCTCAAAGGCATCTGACGGAGGCACGCCGATTATAAGTGTGAAGGGGTAGAAGATATATCCCATCAGGCCTTTTAGGGACCAGTCAATGTTGGCGCCGATAAGACCATTTAATTTTGCGCCTGCACCTGTGGAGATAAAATCAACCAGGGCAACAAGCCCCAGGAATGCAATGAGCAGCGCCACAACGCCTACGGCCAGTTTGAGTCCCGCGTTCGCACCGTTGATAACAGCTTCAATGAGTGTTGATTCTTTTTCATAATAGGGTTTGACATCCACCCCGAGTGTGACAGGCTTTTCTGTTTCCGGGAGCAGGAGCTTTGACATTACAATTGCCGCAGGGGCAGACAGGAAAGATGCTGAGACCAGATGCCCCGCGATCGTCGGGAACTGTTTGTGCAGTATTAAAATGTATATGGCAAGAACGGTCGAGGCAATGGTCGCCATGCCCGCAGTGAGTATTGTGCACAGCTCGGAGCGTGTCATCTTCTCAAGGTAGGGCCTGACAGTTGTTGCGGACTCGATGCCAACAAAGATATTGCTTGATGTGCATAAGGCTTCTGCCCCGCTTATCTTCATCAGTTTGGTGAATATCCTTGCAAAGATCTTTATCAGCCATGACATGATGCCCGCATAATAAAGGACAGCCATGAGGCTGGCAAAGAATATTATCTGCGGAAGCACCTGTATGGCAAATATGAAACCAAGTGATTCCTCACCCCACTCATTGGTTGCGCCCGGCGGAAGCGCAAGCCTGCCGAATATGAACCTGGTGCCGGCGCTCGCCACATCAATTACCTTGATCAATGCATCATTGATGAACATGAATATGTCCGCACCCGCGGGGATAATGAATATGAAGAGCGCGAAGACTATCTGCAGAATACAGCCCCAGATGATAACGCGCCAGTTTATGACCTTTCTGTTCTCAGAAAGCGACCATGCAAAGCCCATTAAAATAAATATCCCGGCAAAGCTCACTAAATTATACATTCACGTGTCCTTTCTGCTGAATATCAGAAATAAATTTTAGTTTTAGTTTTTTATAGGGCCTATATGACTTACAGGTCCTATTCAGTGTGCTTTTGCGCACCGTGTTTGACATGAACCCGTAGCTAAAATAATATCTTAAATCCCTGTAATTCTTCAAGAAATTTATTTGCCCTCAATATGCCGGGTATCATGATTTTATATTGAATTTTTGATACACTCATACATATTATTGATATAGAAACAGGATGTTAATTCAGGAGGAGATATGAAAAAAGCGATCTTAATATGTGTTGCATTAACAGGAATATTGGCCTATGGCGCTGCGGAAGCTGTCCCGACAAAGCTTGTTGTAAGGGCAAAGGCAAAGGACGCAAAATTTATCGGCACATCAATGGGAGGTGCGGCTGTCACTGTAAGAGACGCTGAAACAGGAAAGGTCCTTGCTGAAGGTCTGACCTCAGGTTCTACCGGAAATACACAAAAGATAATGGTAGACCCGATAGAGAGGGGGAAGCGCATAACAGACAGTAATACTGCGAACTTTAAGACTGTTATTGATATAGATGAACCAAGGCTTTTGACGATCGATGTTGAAGCCCCGATGGCGTATAAACCGAATACTATAAAAAATTCAACGCAGATATGGCTTATTCCGGGGAAGGACATTGCAGGGGAAGGGCTTGTTATTGAGATACCGGGATTTGCTGTTAAAGCGGATGTGCCCGGCGAGGTAAAGCTGTCTGACGGCAAGGCGATGATTCCTGTTGGTGCCCGTATTGTAATGGTATGCGGCTGTAAACTTTCTCCGCAGGGACTCTGGGACTCTTCAAGATATGAGATAGAGGCGCTTATAAAAAATAACGGAAAGATCATTGCTAATGTGCCCCTTGGTTTTGCAGGCAGCCCGAGTGCATTTACTGGAGAAGCCGATGTTTCCAGGGCCGGGACATATGAGGTCATAGTGTACGTATATGACCCTGTTACAGGAAACACCGGGGTTGATAAGTCGGTTGTTACTGTCGATTGATCTTGATTAGCTTCAGGCATATTTAGGTGATATAATATCTTTCATAAACTTGATTTTTAAAAGGGAGTGTTGGATATGAAAAAAAATACTTATCTTGTCTGCATTATTATGTCGCTGTTTGTCCTTGCGGCATGCGGCCCAACATATAAAGCCAAGCCGCTTCCTTTTAAAGCTCCTTCTGCTTATGACAACACAAAAGAGGTTGCAGGCGCTATGGTAGCTGCAAAGGCCTATGATGATCCCGAAGAGGCCACCGAAGTGTTCGGTTTCAATGCCATTGATGCGGGAATGCTGCCTGTACAGGTAGTTTTCGACAATCAGGGGCAGTCCACGCTTGAGGTCGATATATCCCAGACATTCCTTGAAGATGCTGAAGGGAACCTCTGGCCCATACTTTCAAAGGACATAGCATACGAACGCGCCACTAAATACGCGCAGACCAAACAGATCTTCAAAGAGGGAGCATATGGCGGATTCCTTGGCGCAGTTGGCGGAGCGCTTGTAGGCGGCGCGGTTGGTATTGTCTCTGGCGATAACGTTGCTGAACAGGCCGGCAAAGGAGCGGCAGCCGGCGCTGCCGGAGGTGCTGTCCTGGGAGGTGCAAAGGGGTACGGGTCGGATGAGGCGAGCAGGGCCATTATGAACGATCTGAAAGAAAAATCCCTCAAGACCAGATCTATAGAACCCCAGAGCCTATCCTTCGGGGTGATATTCTTTCCCGGAGAGGCCAAGTCGGCAAAGCAGTTAAGGCTTAATGTTGTGGAGGTTGGGACAGGGAAGGTGAGTGTTTTGTTTTTGGGTTTTTAGTGAGAACCGGTACGTTTCTTCACCCCGTTTGTTTCCAGGAACTTTTCCAGAATCTCATAGGGCTGAGCTCCGACCAGCTTTTCTTTATTCAGAATAAAAGAAGGAGCAGCGGTAATGGAATTTTTCTGAGTGAGCGACCAGTCCTCATCCACATCTTTTTTGAACATTCTGTTCTTAAGGACCTTTTCAGCTTCCGCACCAGGAAGACCGGCTGAGACTGCGGTTTCGACCAGGACAGATATTTTTCCGATATTCTTTCCATCCACAAGGTACGACCTGAACACAGCATGGTGGAACTCATCTCCCAGCCCTCTGCTTTCAGCCCATTTTCCGAGTTCCTGGGCAAGCCTGCTGTTAAAGGCCATAACACGGTTACCAAACGGGAGTCCTTCATCATCAGCCGCTTTTTTAAGACGGTTCTTCACGGACTGATAATCGTCAGAGCTCAAATGAGAAAATATCTTCTCCATCGGTGTCCCCTCCTCAGGAGTATCAGGCCGGAGCGGGAAGGCCCTCCATCGCACATTGATCTCATATTCCTTTTTCAGCCGTTCAATACGCCCGGTAATGAAATAGCACCATGGTCATGTATAGTCAGAGTATATTTCGAGTGTCTGCATGGGATGATTATAATGGATTGGGGGGTGAGATGAAAACAGGTTGCTGAAACAATCAAGTTTTCATGTTAGATTCATTTTTTCCCTGAAAAAAGTACGCAGTCTTCGCATGGTCTTTAAGGCAAGCTTGGCTTCGTCCTGCGTGGCACTTTCGCCGGGGTAGCGGAACTGAACAGAAAAAGGGTTCAACAGCCGAAGGTCTAACCGTAATGTTTCCAGTAGGGGGTCATTTTCAAGGGCGGTTTCAAGCAATTCAATAAGGTCATGTGTTTTATGAAATCCAGATTCGTGTATTACAAGATAAGCTTTTAGATATTTTTCAATACACTGCTGGCTGTGAAATCCGACAATATCAGGAACCGGAGTCTTTCTTTTGCGGGCCATGGTTTCTGCTGTTTGATAATCCTGTTCCGCCTTTAATATCCAATCTTGAATGTTAGGACGTTTTTTCATAAAGGACTTTTCCGGTCTTGAGGATATTTTCAGTAAACGGGCATAACATTTTCAGACTTTTTCTGATCTCTTCCGGTGTCTTCACAAGAATATCCATGGGAACTTTTCGGGGTTCAAGCAGTTCACTCACCATGGCATATCGTTTAATCCCTTTTTCCTTTGTATCGATGATGACAAGCAGGTCAAGGTCGCTGTCTGCTGTTGGTTTGCCCGATGCATATGATCCAAAGAGCACTATCTTCACAACATCAAGATTGCTGACCAGTCGCTTGCAAATGTTATTGAACAGGGCTTTTTTTACAGGTAGTTTCAATACGGTATTCATTTGAATATTATAACAGAGTTATTGAATATGTGATGATTATTTAGTGATGGTTTAGCTCAATGTTGTGGAGGTTAGTATCGGAAAGGCGAGTGTGATGTTTCCAGGTTTTAGGGAGTAGGGGGAAGTTTCAGATGGTCAGACTTTTTCCAGAACCCATTTTTTTGCAGCATCCATATCCGCATACTCAAAATGCTTCACCTCAGCATACACGAAGTGATCAGCTATCATTGGAGCAATTAATAAAAATTTAGAATCAGTCACTGCTGCTACTCTTTTGATCTTTTTATGAGGGTCTTTTATGAATTTCATATGATGTGTGAATGCCCCGAAACTCTCCCATCCCGGAAAGTCTTTCGTGTGCATGATGATCCCGTTAACATAGCCCTGTTCATTTATATACGCATCTATTTCCCTGGTAAGTCTTTCAAAATCAGGTTGGCAAATATGGAAATCAATTGTGTCAATTAAGAATTAAGATAAAGAAAACAGAGAATAATGAATATCGAATGAAGAACTCAGAATGTCGAAGGGGGAAAGGGGTAATTCTTAATTCATAATTCTTAATTTTTAATTCGCCATCAGGCGTTCTCCCCTTTGCACTTTTACACGTCCCCCTATATAATATTTTTTTAAATCAAAGCGTTATAAAAGAGGATATGAAAAAGACATTTTTTTATTCAGAACCTGTTGATTCTGTTTTGGACCTGGTCGGCAATACCCCGCTGGTCAGGATCAATAAGCTTAGTGATGAAAATTCAGCTGATATTTACGCGAAGATAGAATCATTTAATCCCTGCAGTTCAGTAAAGGACAGGATATGCCTTTCGATGATCGAAGCGGCAGAAGAGCGGGACAGGATAAAGCCGGGGGATACTATTGTTGAACCGACTTCGGGTAATACCGGGATCGGGCTGTCGTTCGTATGTGCGGCAAAGGGATACGGGCTTGTTCTTACAATGCCGGCGACCGTTAGTGTCGAGAGGATGAAAATGCTGAAGGCTTTCGGTACTGAATATATACTGACCAATGGTGAAGGGGACATGCGGGGAGCGGTTGCGAAGGCGGCGGAGCTTTCGCGCAAGAAAGGCTATTACCAGCCACAGCAGTTCAATAATCCCGCAAACCCTCTGGTGCACAAGGAGACGACCGCACGCGAGATACTCAAACAGGCAGGCAGTGTTGACGCGTTTGTGGCGGGTGTCGGCACAGGCGGGACCATTACGGGCGTCGGGGAATTGTTGAAGGATGAGGTCGGTATGCATGTGCAGATAATCGCTGTTGAACCTTCGGCATGTCCTGTTATTTCGGGTGGAAAGCCGGGGCACCACGCAATACAGGGTATCGGGTCGGGTTTTGTGCCTGAGGTGCTTAACCGGGAAATTATAGATGAGATAATACAGGTCTCTGATGAAGATGCCATTGCGACCGCAAAAAGAATTATAAGGGAAGAGGGCATTCTCTGCGGCATCTCTTCAGGGGCGAATTTGTTTGCCGCTCTTGAGGTCGCGCGCAGGCTCGGGAAAGGCAGGAAGGTGGTCACGATATTTCCTGACACAGGAGAACGGTATCTGAGCACACGCCTTTTCAGCTCTGATGATAACGGGGACGGGCAATGAAAAAAGTGCGTATCATTGGGATATCGAATAAGAACATTCTCGAAACGATCGGCAGGACACCGCTTCTGCGCATGAATAATATTATCAGGGGCATAAAGCCGGGCGTTAATATATACGCAAAACTTGAATGCTATAATCCGGGAGGGTCCGTGAAGGACAGGGCCGCGTTGCAGATGATAAAGGATGCCGAGGATTCCGGTGCGCTTACAAAAGACAAGATACTGATTGATTCTACATCAGGCAATACAGGTATAGCCTACGCCATGATAACAGCGGTCAGGGGATACAGGGCAAGGATAGTGATACCTGAAAATGCGAGTATCGAGCGGAAGAAGATAATAGCCGGTTTTGGCGCGGAGCTTGTATATTCCAGTCCTTTTGAAGGCTCGGACGGTTCTATGAAACTTGCAAGGGAAATGTATGATGAAAATCCTGATATATATTTCATGCCTGACCAGTACAGCAATCCATCGAACTGGAAGGCCCATTATCTTACAACAGGGCCTGAGATAATCGAGCAGACAAAAGGCAGTGTAACGCATTTTGTTGCATGTACCGGTACCAGTGGAACTATAATGGGGACAGGCAGGGCGCTGAAGGAATATGATAAAGGCATCAGGATCATTGCTGTTGAGCCTGATGACGCAATGCATGGCCTTGAAGGCCTTAAGCATATGGACAGTTCGCTTGTGCCCGAGATATATGACCGGAGCTTTCCTGATGAGGTGATACATATTAATACAGAGAGCGCATATGATATGGTAAAGAAAATAACATCAGGCAGCGGACTTCCTGTTGGACATTCATCAGGCGCTGCAATGGCCGCGGCCTTGAAAGTATCGGAAAAGATAGAAGAAGGAAATATTGTTACCATCTTTCCTGACGGCGGGGACCGGTATTTGAGTCATGAGATCTGAAACAATTACAAATTATTAATTACTAAATAACGACCTGTGAAACTAAATAAAGAGATAATAGAAAAATTGTACGAGCATGCCTTGAAGGAATATCCTGATGAGTGCTGCGGGATCATTACGGGGAATGATGATGTCCAGACACTGCATTTATGCGGGAACATCCAGAACAGCCTTCATGCAAAAGACCCTTTTACATATACCCGCAATGCAAAGACAGCTTATTTTATTGAAAGGCGTGAGTTTGACAATATTATATCTCCAGCAAAGTCAAAGGGCGAAAGGGTCATTGCTTTCTATCATTCCCATACAGAGCATGAGGCGTATTTTTCGCAGGAGGATGTTGCGGCGCAGACTGTTTTTGGGGAGCCGGAATTTCCTGACGCGCTGCATATTGTGGTCTCCATTATGAATAAAAAGGTGAACGACATAAAATGTTTTAAATGGGACAGGCAGGAAGAGGAATTCGTGCTGGCCGAAGATTGCGTCTAATGCTCTTCCTCGATGCTTTTGACTTCCGCTTCTGTTTCATCTGAACCCGTTTGCTCTGACAGACCGGCAAGCTCTGTCTCAAGGTCCTTTATCTGTTTCTTCTGATGTCTGGCGAGGGTTATTTTTTTGATGAGAAGCGGGACAAATATCAGCATGCTCGCAACTGCTCCGATAGCAAGCGGAATGACAAGTCCTAATGCTATGGAACCTGAAAAGGTCCATTTAATGAATTTAATGGTAATGACAACCCCGGGATTCTGTACTGTGACAATACCGATCAGTATTAAGATGACGACTGTTACAAAAAGAAAGAATTTCATTAAATGCCTCCCTGTAATAATTTACCTGAAAATAATAGGCATATTATAACTTTTTTCGTGTTATTATTATTTTTAATATCATGATTTTCTGTTTGCATTTAACCTGAGGTTTATACAGGATAATATCAGGAGGCCGGCAGCAAAGGTATTGCTTTTAAGTTTCAATAACTTAACAAGGGGGGGGCGGGATGAAAATAGTATTTGCTACTGACGGGTCTGAATATTCAGAGGGTGCTGCAAGGTTTGTAACGTGTCTTGATCTTTCAGAAAATGACGAGATACTTATCATGCACGCAGTGAACTGGTTTCCTGTTATCAGTGAATGGGAAACGATCTATGTTGATCTCCGGGATATAAAGACCGGTATCGCCCCTAAGGTGATCAAGGCCGCAGAAAAGGATCTGAAACCGGCGGGTACAAAGATCAGTACCTCAATTACAGAGGGCTATCCTGATAAAGAGATAATTGCTTTAGCTTCCGCTTCAGGCGCAGACCTTATTGTCATGGGCTCAAGCGGGGTAAGGGGAATAGGCGCGGCAATGGTCGGCAGCACAACAAAGCTTGTTGCCATCGGTGCTGATAAGCCTGTACTGGCCGTAAAACCGCCGCAGTTTAAGAAAAAGGGGAAACTGAAGATACTCTTTGCAACTGACGGTTCTCTTTTCTCTGATGAAATGGCCGAATTCCTCTCTTCAATGCCTTTCCATCAGGACGCAGAGCTGAAGGTCCTGAATATCATGTCCTCCCCGTTCACGGACATACCGGAAAGATTTGCGGTTGAGATCGATGAGAGGATAAAGAACGTGGTTGCACGGGAAAGAAAGAAAGAGTCTGAGCTGTCCGGGTCGGTGCTTGAAAAGGCAGTCAAAAGCCTGGCCGGAAAGTTTTCATCAATAGAAAAGATAGCAAGGTATGGTGATCCTGCTGAAGAGATAATAAAGGCGTCTGAGGAAATGGACATCGATATAATAGCGCTCGGAAGCAGCGGCATGCGTGGGATAAGGGGTATGCTCGGAAGTGTATCAAGGCATGTTCTTAACCACTCCGTCTGTTCTGTGCTTATAGGCAAGGCATGATGTTGCAGGTTGGTGGAGTTACTTTAAAGATGCCTTATAGGTCTGTCCCGGTTTGAGCAGACAGAAGTGACTGCCTTCTTCGTTCTTGATCTGCTTGAAGACATCGCATGACATGCATGAAACAGACTTCTGCGCAAAATCTCCCTGCACCTTGCCTCCGCAAAATGTACCTGCTATTGCCCAGCATAAGCGTCCGGCCTGCTCACCGGAATTTATGCCGTCACATGAATTTTCTTTACTTGCAGGGCATACTCCGAATTCAGCTGTTTTTTCTCCGCCTTCTTCCCGTCCGCAAGCTTTTATTTCCCAGCAGTTCAGTTTTTTCATTTTTTATTCCCTGTTGAGCTCATTTAAATTATATATCGGCATTAAGCTAAGATAGCTTTACCGATCAGACGGTCAGTGATATCTCTTTTTTGAAAAGTCCTTGTTTATGCCGCATTCCATGATGACCGCATCTTCGGGCGGTTTTTGATAGTAGCCGCGCCTGCGGCCTATTTCACTGAACCCGAATTTTTCATAAAGCCGTATGGCGGCTATATTTGATTCCCTTACTTCAAGGGTCATCTGTTTTGTTTCGGGCTTAATCATCTTCAGGTCCTGGAGAGCATTTACGAAAAGCAGGCTGCCGAATCCCATACGTCTGAACTCCGGCATTACCGCAATGTCCATTATATGGGTTATATCGAGTATGACCCTTAAGCATATATAGGCTATGATCCGCTTATTCATTATCGCCACTTTAAGTGTCGCGTCGTTGCTGTTCAGCTCATATCTGAAAGATTCCGGTATCCAGGGCATTGCAAAACAGCGTTTTTCGAGGGCAAGGACCTCCGGCAGGTCATCATGGACCATGTCTCTGATGGTTATCCCTTCCATTTAAGTTCCGCTTCCGACTTTCTTATATAAAATGGTATGAGGCTTACGGGGTCGGTTTTTCTGCCCTGTTTGATCTCTTCAAGGGCTATTTCCGCAACAGTTGATGCAGCGGGGGTCATCTTTGACGCAGGGGCGAACAGGGCATTTGTTTTAAGTTTGTCTGTGATCATCTCCCTGTATTTTCTGGTGCCTTCCCCTGTGAAAAGGATGGGTCCGTCCAGCTGTTTCAGCAGTGCTTCGGGGCTTATGGCGGTCTCGGGCATCACTTTTTTCATCACCGGGCCTTCCCATTTGTACAATGCGGTGTAGACCTCATTTTTTCTTGCATCAAGCATAGGGCAGACCATGTATGAAGAGAACGGGATGGTCCTTGCAAATGCATCCAGTGTGGGGACAGGTATCAGCGGTCTGCCTGTTGCATACGCAAAGCCTTTTGCTGTGGCAAGACCTATTCTCAGTCCTGTAAAGGAACCGGGTCCTATGGATATTGCGAAGGCCCCGATATCTTCTATCGAAACCCTGGATGACTGTAAGATCCACTCTACTGAGGGCATAAGCCTTTCCGCGTGTACTATCCTGATATCGGTCCGTACCTCTGCGATAAGGCCTGCTTCATCATCCAGGATAGCGATACTGCCCGCGACCGTAGAGGTCTCAATGGCAAGAATTTTCATTGGAGTAGTTTAACGAAAAGCCTTGTATAGAGTAAAGATGGATGAAAATGTTCAAGCAGTTCAAACGATTAAAAAGTTGAACCCTTATTTTTTAAGGATATCTTTCAACATGATAATGACATTATCCCTGAATGCCTCAAGACCTATGAACATGCCGGGGGTGACCTTCAGATTGCCGGCAATTACAAGGGACGGTGTTTCCTGGATATTATATTTGTTGGCGAGCAGTAGGGCCTCACCGACCTCCTTTGCCTTTTCACCGGACCTGAGCTTCATGCTGAAGTCGAAGCCCATCCCGACCTTCAGTGCAATGTCCTCCAGTACTTCTATCTGCCCGATATCGCTTTTTTCAACAAAGATGGCATTGAAGAGGGCCTTTTTCATCTGTTCGCCCTTTCCCGCATCCACTGCCAGGAAGTATGCCTCACCCGGTTTTGGAGAGCCGTTGCCCCAGTAAATTGGTATGGTCGTCCATTTTATTTTCCCCGGAAAATTGCCTTTAATGATAGGAATCGCTTTTTCAAAATGGTAACAATGGCCGCAATAGAGGCTGAGGAATTCGATGATCTCGACCTGTTTGTTGTCAAAACTGAATTCATGGCCGGGTATTTCATTGTATACCCCTTTAATGTCAGGTGTCTTTCCTGCATGCGATGATAATGGAAGCAGGATGATACATGTGAAGGCGATCAAAATATTCTTTAAACTCATATTGGTTCTCCTTATGTAATTAAATATCAATGTTTTATTTTATCGTAATAGACCGGATAATCAAAGTCCGGGCTGTGATCTTTTGTGTGACACTTCAGGCATGTCATCTCTGTTACAGGTTTCATTTCAGATGAATAATCTTCAATATGTTCCCTGTTCAGCCCGTGGCACTCTTCGCACTGGACATTTGCCAGGGCCGGTGTTGAGCTCATGCTGAAAAAACCGCCCTCTTTTCCATATCCTACCACATGACAGACAACGCACTCAGGGTCATTTGATTTGCCAGCCTTTTCAAGGGTTGAAAAGGCTGATGCATGGCGTGTCTTTTTCCAGCTTTCCTCAAAGATCTGATGGCATTCAGAGCACTTATCTTCTCCTGCGTATGTTGTTCCCGCAGGAGGTACTTCTGCGCTCTGCATAAGAGCGGCGACCTTCAGGTCATAATCATTCAGCACATTGCGGACGTCCGGGTCCTCTTTCGTGTCGCTGCCGAGTGACTGCCATCTGTGGCTGAAATTTTGGACGCCCATGTTTTTGTCGAACATCAGGCTGAGGATACCGACCTTTTCTCCTTTTGGATAGCCTGCTGTAATAATTGTTTTATCTGTTTTGACAGGGTCTTCGATCTTTTCTCCTGAAGATGTGATGATAATGTCCCATCCATTGATCTGGCCGGATTCAGCGACAGACAGTTCCGTGAGAAGTACGTTTAATACCCCTTGCTTATGGTCTGCCGGGTCACTGCTTATATTTAAGCTCATGCCGCCTTGCTCTAATAACACAGAACGTCTTTTCTCAGAGGAACCGCAGAGGGCCGGCATCTTATAATTTTTCATTAGAGGATAAAAAAAATCGCCCGGGAATGCTTTTTCATTTTTCATCAAGGCTACTGCATCATATTTAATTATGCTGAATGCCCTGATCATGGCCTCTGCCTTGAGCCTGCCCTGAGGGGTGTCTTCAAAAGTGAAGTTCCCCGCGTCAACCAGAATGTATGGGGTAATATCTTCTTTATACTCATTAAGGTAGCCTGAAAGCCTTGCCACGCCCCCGAAATCTGTTTTCGGCGAACAGCCGCATGGTTCAAGCGAGGCTTGCATGCTGCCTGTGTATACTATATTGAGGGTATGTTCCTGCCCGTGAACTGTTAAGGCTGTTCCAAAAAATAGCAGTATCAGGATTATTGTTTTATAATGATTCATAAGGGTTATTTTAACAATATTACAAAATATTGTAAGGGCGAACAGCTGTTTGCCCCTGCGGTGTGTGCATATATATAAATGATATGAAATTACAAATGATAAACAACACCTGCCAGGATGATAATGTATGTTCCTGCTGCGGCACTGACTCTTCTGAAGAAAAGCCGCCGGAATGGAGGCGCCGAAGTATAATTACAGGGACGATCGCTGCCGTTCTGCTTGTTGCGGGGCTTATATTCAGATCTTTCAGTTCAATGTATATTGTCTCACTGGTCATGTTCGTTTCTGTAATAGCAGTGTCAGGCAGGGAGATACTTAAAAAGGCATGGAGGTCTCTCCTTCGGCGGCGTCTTGATATGAACTGCCTTATGAGCATTGCAGCCGTCGGAGCTTTTTTTATAGGCCATGGGGAAGAGGGCGCGGCGGTCATATTCCTTTTTTTTGTTGCAGAGACACTTGAGGAATATTCCGCGGACAATGCAAAAAGGTCTATAGGCAAACTTCTCAAGCTTGCGCCTGAGACCGCGATAGTGAAAAGGGACGGGCAGGAAATTGAGCTGCACGCGCATGAAATTAAGATCAGGGAGATTATCATTGTCAGGCCCGGTGAAAAAGTGGCCCTTGACGGCAGGGTCGTTTCCGGTCATTCATCCCTGAACGAGGCCCCTATAACAGGGGAGTCTCTGCCTGTCGGCAAGGGCATCGGGGACCCTGTATATGCCGGCACAATGAATGAAGAAGGATATCTTGAGATAGAGGTCTCAAAGACCACTGAGAACACCCTGTTGTCAAGAATAGTAAAGATAGTAAAAGAGGCTGAGCATAAAAAGTCCGGGACCGAAAAGTACATAGACAGGTTCGCGCGTTACTACACCCCCTCTGTGATAGGCCTTGCATGCGCAGCGTTTATCATTCCTGTCATATCAGGACATCCCTGGGACGTATGGCTTTACCGCTCTCTTGTGCTTCTTGTGGTCTCCTGCCCCTGCGCGCTTGCCATCTCAACGCCTGTTGCAATGGTCTCGGCAATAACAGCCGCGGCAAAGCATGGTGTGCTGATAAAGGGAGCTTCATTTATTGAGGAGCTGAGCAGGGTCCGTACAGTGGCCTTTGACAAGACAGGCACACTGACCACGGGCAGGCTTGAGGTCACTGATATTGTCGGTCTTAATGGCCATCCGGGATCAGAAGTGCTTTCCATCGCAGCATCTATAGAAGCACGCTCGGGGCATCCTATTGCAAAGGCCATTGTGCGGAAGGCTGAAGAAAGAGGTCTGGAGCTGAGGGAGCCGGACAGGTTCAATGATATTAAAGGTAAAGGTTTGAAGGCTGATATCGGGGGGAAGACATATTATGCCGGCGCAGCAGGGCTTTTCAGCGGCCTTGAGATGGAGCTTCCTGCGGAACTTGCAGGGTTTGAAAAAGAGGGGAGGACCGCGATCATTTTAAGTGATGATACAAAGGCCATAGGTGTCATTGCATTGGGTGATAAGCTGAGAGAAAGCGCTCCGGCCATAATTTCGGACCTTAAGAAAATGAATTTAAGGACAGGGATGCTGACAGGCGATAATGAAAGGGCCGCGGCTGTGATCGCCCGTAAAACAGGAGTTGATGAATATTATGCAGGGCTTCTGCCTGAAGACAAGGTGGATGTAATAAAAAATCTTTCAGAGCGTTCCGGCCGGACTGCAATGGTGGGGGACGGGATAAATGACGCCCCGGCCCTGGCAGAAGCGGATGTGGGCATAGCAATGGGCGGGACAGGCACGGACGTGGCCATCGAGACCGCTGACATCGCGCTGATGCATGATGACCTGTCAAAAATCGAGTACCTTTTTCTTCTGAGCAGAAAGACCATGCGCACCGTAAAACAGAACATTGCGGTCTCGCTTCTTATAAAGGGAGGTTTAACGATCATGGCCCTGATGGGCATGATAAACCTCTGGGTCGCTGTCGGCATAGGGGACATGGGCCTCAGCCTCGCTGTTATTCTTAATGCTGTCAGGCTTACAAGGGTAAAGGCCTGATTGTAAAAATTAACGGTTTCTTAACATGCCTGCGTGGTATATTTATAATGTTGGATTTTTTCAGAAAATTTTTCAATTGGATAGATATTAAATTTTCATGCAAGGGGCTTTCAATTTACAGGTCAAACGATAGATTGTTTTAAGTTGCGATCAAGGTGTCTGAAATGATTTTCCAAAAAAGATCCAACAGCATAAATTAATTGGTTCGTTGACTTCATAATTAATGAAAAGCTATATTTATTGTCGGAGGTTTTTTTGGTAGAAAAAGAGAAGAAAGATATATTTGACAGGATATGGGGCTTTTTTGCTTCTGTTAAGCTGGCCATATTTATTTTAATTTCGCTGGCGCTTACTTCAATTATAGGGACAATAGTTGAGCAGAATGCAGAGCCTGCCAAGAACATAGAGCTTCTTGCCAAGTTCTTCGGCGATTCAGCGGCCCCGTCCGTATATAATGTTTTTGCAAAGCTCGGTTTCATGGACATGTATGATTCATGGTGGTTCCTGGGCTTTCTTGCGCTCTTCAGTATCAATCTGATAGTCTGCTCCATTGAAAGACTGCCCAAGACATGGCGGCTTGTAAAGACACCCCAGAGACCGCTTTCTGAAAATGCCCTGAGATCAATGCAGATCAAAAAGGAAGCATCATTTAAAGAGGGCTTCAATGTTGTAAAGGACGAAGTATTCAATGTTCTCAATGCCTCAAAATACCGTGTTTCCGAGGCATCTGATAAGGAATCGATACAGCTTTATTCCCAGAAGGGCAAATATGCCCGCCTTGCTGTCTATGTTGTGCATCTGAGCATCATACTTATATTTGTGGGTGCTATCCTGGGTGCCCGTTTCGGATTTAAGGGATACCTTAATCTGCCGGAGGGACGGTCGTCAAATGAAGCATATCTTTCACCTGATGAGCCGATACCATTGGGCTTCACCATAAAATGCAACTGGTATGACACCCTGTATTATGAAGGCATCGATGCTCCCAAGGAGTTCATGAGCGAGCTGGTGATAATCGAGAACGGCAAGGAAGTGCTGACAAAGGTCGTTGAGGTTAATGACCCGCTCACATATAAAGGCATCACCTTTTATCAGGCAAGTTACGGCATGGTGCCGAACCCTGTAATGGGGAAATTTATTCTGGATATCACTCCTGCAGGCGGACAGGCAAATGCTCTTTCGCTGAGGTTCGGAGACACTTTTACGATTCCCGGCACTGATATCAAAGGTACTATATCTGACTTTTCGCCAGCTCTTACACGTGACAGGTATACAGGAGCACTTAAAACTTATTCTGAAAATATGGTGAACCCGGCTGTTGCTATAGAGTTCACCGAGCCGGGCAAGGAAAAATACACGGGCTGGATACTCAGAAGGTATCCGGAGACAGGCATGCTTCCGGGCGGTCACTCAATTAAATTTGAAGATTACTGGGGGGTTGAGTTCACAGGTCTTCAGGTGGCAAAGGACCCCGGCGTGTGGTTCATATACATTGCATCGATAGTAATGGGTCTGGGCCTGTATATATGCTTTTTCATCAGCCATAAAAAAATATGGGTTAATATTGTAAAAGAAAAGAATTCTGTCAGACTTACTGCCTGTGGTTCCACGAACAGGAACAGATTGTCCTTTGAGCAGGAAATAGACAGAATATTATTAAAAGTATCTGAGGCAATTGAGGGAAGGAGTAATACATGAGCAGCGCAATCTTTTTTGATATATCAGCCGGCGCTTATATAGCCGCAATGATAATTTATGTTATTTTTCTGGTTGTCAAAAATAACAAGGTGGGTGCGACTGCCAGTATTGTAATGATATCAGGTTTTGTCAGCCAGACAGCGGCCCTTGCCATAAGGTGGGTGGACTCCTATTACTACTGGATGTCGGAACATGCTGCATCGGGGATATTTGAGGCCATTTTAAGAGGTGCGCCGCTCAGGAACCTGTATGAATCGCTGATATTTTTTGTATGGTCGCTTATCCTTGCTAATATTTTAATTGAGTTTAAATATAAAAATCGTTCACTCGGGGCTTTTGTGACGCCTGTTGCCGCGCTTGCACTGCTGTTTATTGATGTGTCCGGCACCTCTACTGCGATACAGCCTCTTGTGCCCGCGCTTCAGTCGAACTGGCTGCTCTTCCATGTGCTTTTGAGTTTCCTGGGATATGCCGCATTCGGTATATCATTCGGCGCCGGCACAGCGTATCTCATAATGGTCACTGAATCAAAAACTGAGAAGGCTTATATTTTCTGGAGCATTATAACCGGAATATTCCTGATAATTCTGATAGGAATGGGGATTGACTTCCTGAGCCTTTCTGCGGCAGAGCGGGCTCAGCTTATACAGAGCCATTTCCTGAAGTCCTCATTCAGGAGCGGGTCGGTCGGAGTTGTCACTGCAAGCTGGATATTTTCCGCTGTATTTATCTTTATCCTCTGGAGATTCGGGTATGGATTAAAGAAGGTGCTTAACAGCCTTTCGATGACTCCCGAGATACTTGATGATATAGCATATAAGAGCATTGCTGTCGGTTTTCCGCTTTTTACCATCGGCGGACTGATAATGGGCGCGATCTGGGCAAACAGCGCCTGGGGTAAATACTGGACCTGGGACCCGAAAGAGACATGGTCGCTTATAACCTGGTTTGTTTACGCGCTTTACCTGCATGCCCGTTTTGTGGGCGGATGGAGAGGTAAACGTGTGGCAGTGCTTGCGATAGTCGGGTTTATAGCTGTTATATTCACATATCTCGGAGTGAACCTGGTACTGTCAGGTCTCCATGCCTATGGAAGCGGATAGAAAAAATCTAAATTTTATTTGATCATGATAGCAGGGGCGAACGATTGTTCGCCCCTTTTTTTGTGAAATCACAAAAGGTTACCCCTTGTTTTGTATTCCAGTCGATATTATATCTGTAAATAATATAAGCACACTTAAAGAAAAAGTGTAAAAATACCGATAAAAGAATACTAACAAAAAAGGAGGATGACAGGTATGAAAGTAAAGACTTTAGAAATGGTTGATGTCCTTAAGATTGTTGGAGGTACGACATTGCTTTTCAGTATGTGTGTTCTTGTTATGTTAATAGCTACAGGATAAATGAAAAATAATTATATCACGACCTGTACGGGCGAACCTATGTGTTCGCCCTTTTTTTTGTGAATGACCCCTGCGATAATATGCTGTAGTGTCCCTCAAAAAGCTGAAGCGGGTCGATCAGCTCAATAATGTCCGAGCATCCTATTGTGTTCCAGTTGAGCCTGTCAGCCGGTACAGGCATTGATGCCCAACCGATAGTTATATGCAGATGGGCGGGTATTTTGGCTTTCGGGCCAGGAGCTGATATTGTCGCGATAATATCCCCCTCGCTTACACCGTCGCCTGCCTGTATATTAGTGAGCGGTGTAACATGTCCGTATATTGCATAAAGTTTGCGTCTCTCCTCAAGGGCATGCTCAATTATCACAGTCTTTCCGAGAAAGTCATCCATGATCTTAAGGACATGGCCGTCATATATTGCAGGAACTTTTATGGTTTCATCAAGATGGTTAATGTTATCTTGACTGTCGTTATAGGCAAGCAGGTCGATGCCTTCGTGTGCTGTTTCCCGACGGCCTTGATCGCCCCACCATTTTTCATTGCTTTTGAACAGCATACCGGGGCTGAATACCCATTTTGAAAACCCTTTTTCATCAAGGCCGTTCTTAATTATAAGCTGTTTATCGAAGGTTGTTTCCTTTAGATCTTGAAGCATAGTGACAATCCGAGTTTTTAATTTAGAGGCGTAATCAGTTTTTCAATTTGCTTTATGATTGAGGGTAGAGCGGTTTTTATAGCATTCCATACTTCATCAATATCAACATGGTCATATGCATGTATTAAAATATCACGCATCCCGGCCATTTTTTTCCATGGTATTTCAGTGTGTTCCGACCTGAACTTTTCCGTTAGACGTTTAGTTGCTTCACCAATTATCTCGATCTGTCTGATAACAGCAGACTGGATCAGCGAACTTCCATTGAATTTCGCCTTGTCGACATCCTTGATAAACTCTTCTATCTGTTTTGCTGCCTGAATAATGTCGGTAAGGTTGCTGAGGTCATGCTGCGGCATAGATTACCTCTGCTGATTCGAGTATCTCTTTGCGGCGAATATGAATGCGGCACTGCTCGATGCCGCGTTTGCTTACAAGATCAACATTGCGTCCGAAGATAATTTTAAGCTCATCCTGCATATCAACGTGGTCGAGCAGGCTCCATGCTGCGTCAGAAGCAAATGTCACAAGCACATCAATGTCGCTTTCAGGGCCAAAATCATTTCTGAGGACGGAGCCGAATAGCGCAAATTCAGTTATCTTCCAATAATGGCAAAAGCCTGCAATTTCTTCGGTTGGAAGGCTTATATCTTTTACCATTACAGATACTCCTTATTTTAGAAATGTTATATATATTGTATTTAAAAATAACAAAGATCTCATTAAAAGACAACCTGTTAAATACATAAGGGGCAATTTATGAATTGTTCCTGTTAAAAAATTCTCTGTTGTATAATTAATGATGCTCCGCGAACTTCATATTAAAAATATCTCGATCATCGATGATGTGACCATAGAATTTCATGAGGGGTTCAATGTGCTCACAGGTGAGACGGGCGCGGGTAAGTCCATCATTATTAATGCCCTGAGCCTTGCGCTTGGTGAAAGGGCCGCGGGCGAGATAATCAGGAGCGGTGAAAAAGAGGCGGTCATTGAGGCCTTTTTTGATGTTTCTTCTGATGTACTTTCCCCCTCCAATCAGAAGTTCCTTCAGGACAACGGTATCGATGCAGGCGACGGGCTTATATTCAAGAGGATGATCTCGGCACAGGGCAGGAACCGGGCTTATATAAATTCATCAATGGTAAATCTTCAGACACTGTCTGATGTGAGCTCGAACATCATAGATATCCATGGTCAGTATGACCACCAGTCACTGCTGTCACCCGAGCACCAGCTCGACCTGCTTGACGCGTTCGGCGGGCTTCTCTCTGCACGGGAGGAGGTAAAGAGCATCTTTGAACGGCAGCATGCTGTGAAAGAGAAGATAGCAGGGCTTCTCCTGAAAGACAGGGAGCGGGCGCAGCGGCTAGATATGCTCAGGTTCCAGATGGACGAGATCGAAGCCGCAGGGTTATCGCCGGATGAAGAGGAGGAACTTACCGGAGAGCTGAAGGTATTGAGCAGTGCGGTGCATCTGACCGAACTTGCGGCAAATGCGTATGAGTCGCTCTATTCAGCTGAATCGTCCTGCATGGTGACATTCTCAAAGATACTTGATGCCATACGGGAGATATCCACCATCGACAGCAGTGTGAAGGAAAATCTCAGATCAGCGGAAGACGCGCTTCCCCTGCTTGAGGAGACAGGATATTTTCTTAGGGACTATAAAAACAGTATGGACTTCAGACCGGAACGCCTTGATGAGATCCAGAACAGGCTTGAGATCATCAGGGGGCTTAAAAGAAAGTACGGGGGAAGTGTTCAGGAGGTCATTGATCATTGGGACAAGGCAGTGATAGAGATCGAGGAGCTTCAGGACTCCGAAGAAAAACTGGAGAGCTTTAATAATGAACTTGAAGAACTTAAAGGCAGGCTTACAGATTGTGCGCGGAAGCTTTCTGAAAAAAGAAAGAGAGTTGCGGGGAAGATCGAGTCAAAGGTAGAGTCACAGCTTTCAGAGCTTTCGATGCCTGATACCAGATTTTCAATTCAGATAACCCATGAAAAAGGCGATGACACAAAGGATGGTCTCAAGGCTACTCCAACCGGAATAGACAATATAGAGTTTCTTATCTCTCCGAACGTGGGAGAGGAGCTGAGGCCGCTGGCGAAAACAGCATCAGGCGGTGAGCTTTCGAGGATAATGCTCGCGCTTAAGGTTATCCTTGCAAAAGGCGACAGCATGCCTGTACTTGTATTTGATGAAATAGACACAGGTGTAGGGGGCAGGGCAGCAGAGACCATGGGGCAGAAACTGAAGACCCTTTCATCCGGACACCAGGTAATATGTATCACCCATCTTCCGCAGATAGCATCCCATGCTGAAGAGCATATGAGGATAGAAAAAATGGTCGAGAATAAGCGGACAAAGGTCATGATATCCCGTATCGAAAAGGACGAGAGAACCGAAGAGATCGCCCGGATGCTCGGCGGCAAGATCTCGACCGCCTCGATGAAACATGCAAAAGAAATGCTCGGCAAGGGGCATTAGCAGTGTTTGTTCAGATATGCATTCTATAAATATTTTGTAAATATGTATTATTTTATTGACAACCTCTTGATTTTGTGATATTTTTCAAACATAAACTTATTGACCTGAATTGGTATTCTTTTAAATTAACAATTTAAATGGAAGGGGGAAGGACAAATGAAACCCATGTCTGACGATCCTTTGCAGGAAATACCTGAGTCGATAGCGTCTCTTGCAAAGAAAAAAGGCGTATCCCGCAGAGATTTTATGAAGTTCTGTACCGGTATGGCCGCGCTTCTTGCTCTGCCGGCTTCATTCATCCCAAAAATTGCCGAGGCCGTAACCGGCAAAAAACCGTATCTTGTATGGCTTGAGTTCCAGGACTGCGCGGGTGACACCGAGGCGCTGCTGAGGGCCACGAAGCCCACTGTCGGCAACATAATCCTTGATGTCCTTTCTGTTGATTATCACGAAACAATAATGGCCCCGTCCGGAAAACATGCGGAGAAGTCCCTGATGGATGTGGTCAATAACAACAAGGGGCAGTACTTTGTTGTGGTGGAAGGCTCTATCCCGATGGCGGACAACGGC
>CBFDEG010000028.1:0-24637 GCA_965603765.1 uncultured bacterium
TTGCTTGATTATCCCCACTATACAAGGCCGAGGGAGTTTGAAGGTCTGAGTGTTCCGCCGGTACTGTTGTCAGGGGACCACGGACAGATCGAGCGTTGGAGGAGAAAAGAGGCATTACGCAATACGCTCAGGCATAGACCGGATCTGCTGGATGTTATTGAGCTGACGGAGCAGGACCGAAAACTGCTTGATGAGCTGGCCTCTGAAAAAGATACTTGATAAAACATGTCAGATAATTTTAATATTTAAGCTGTCGGTTAACTGAAACTGCTGCAGGAGGAATATATGAATGCAATAAATGTAATAGAAGAGGGACAGAAAAAAGAGATCCCCCCGTTCAGGATCGGAGACACTGTAAGTGTCAATGTAAGGATCAGGGAAGGTGAGAAGGAAAGAATACAGAAGTTTACCGGTGCTGTTATCGCCAGAAAGGGCGGCGGGAGCCGTGAGACCTTTATGGTAAGGAAGATATCATCCGGTATCGGTGTTGAAAGGATATTCCCTATACATTCTCCGCTTATCGAGAGCATCAAGGTCGAAAAGTATGGTGTGGTAAGAAGGGCAAAACTCTATTATCTTCGTGATAAAAAGGGCAAGGCCGCAAAGATCAAAGAAAAGACTTTTATAAAGAAAAAGTAAGCGGATTTTAATAAAGCAGAGAACAGGGCCTACTCAGGCCCTGTTTTTATTTGAAGTTTTTTTTGTGAAATGGAGTGGTGAACAGTGCCTGGTAGCAAAAAGCTGTTGAATGAAGTCCCGCCCATTTTTTTGCATGATGAAAAGCTCAGGAATGAGCATCCGGTCGTGGCCGGACTGGATGAAGCCGGAAGAGGGCCGCTGGCAGGTCCTGTTGTAGCGGCTGCGGTTATACTGCCCGGAGGTCTTGTTATAGATGATCTCAGGGACTCAAAGAAGACCTCCGAGCTATTGCGCAGGAAGGTCTTCTGGGACATAGTGCGGTATGCTGAGGGTATCGGTGTCGGGATCGTGGATGCAGGAGTTATTGATGTAATAAATATCCTTCAGTCCACAAAGCGGGCTATGAAGCAGGCAGTTGAGCAGTTAAGCCTGACACCTGACATTCTGATGATAGACGCTGTGAAACTGCCGGAGGTGGATATCAGGCAGTCATCGGTAATAAAGGGTGAGTCGGTCAGCGCATCCATCGCGGCGGCTTCAATAATTGCCAAGGTGGTCAGGGACGATATCATGTTCGACTACCATGCGATGTATCCCCGCTATAATTTCAGGGGACACAAAGGCTACTCCACCCGGGAACATATGGGTTTAATTGAGAAACATGGGCCGTGCCCCATACACAGGATGAGCTTCAGGAAGGTGAAGGATGTGCCGTTGCCATTTGGCAATGTTTAAAAAGGGTTTCGGAGCCTATGATTTTTTGTCCGTATCTTATATAATCTTAACAATAGGTATATTTGTAATATCAAGGTACTTTACTTTAAAAATTAACTTGTGTTAAAATTTTACCTCTTCAAATAACAGGAAGGCGGTTTTTATGAGTTTAGCTAAAGAACAGAAAGAAAATATAATTCAACAGTACAAAGTGCATGACAATGATACCGGGTCTCCCGAGGTACAGGTAGCGCTAATCAGTGAGCGGTTAAGTGAACTGAATTCACATTTTCAGACACATAAAAAAGACCATCACTCACGCAGAGGACTTTTAAAGCTTGTTGGACAGAGACGCAAGCTCCTCAGCTATTTAAAAACTATCGATAAGGGCAGATACGAAAAGCTGATCAAGCAACTCGGACTGAGAAAGTAGCGGTATAAATGACAAATGTCGAGATGGATGTTAAAGGAAAGTCTCTTATTCTTGAGACAGGATTATTTGCAAAGCAGGCAGACGGATCAATCATAGCAAAATATGGGGACACAGTAGTACTGGCAACAGCGGTTGCCAAAAAAGAAGCAAGAGCAGACATTGATTTTTTCCCCCTCACAGTAGATTACCAGGAAAAGGCATACTCCGCAGGAAAGATTCCGGGCGGCTTCTTTAAAAGAGAAGGCAGGCCGGGTGAAAAGGAAGTATTGACCTCACGTCTGATCGACAGACCTATCAGGCCTCTTTTTCCTGACGGTTTTTATTGTGAGACACAGGGCATTATATCTGTCCTGTCCTTTGGTGAAGAAAATATATCTGACATACTCGGCATCATCGGTATGTCAGCGGCATTAAGTATCTCCGATATCCCTTTTGACGGCCCTGTGGGCGCTGCAAAGGTCGGTATTGTAGGTGATGCATATGTTGTGAATCCTGACCTTAAGGAACTTGAAGAGTGTGACTTTGTACTTGTTGTTGCAGGTACAGAGGATGCTGTCATGATGGTTGAGGGCGGAGGTACGGAGATCTCAGAGGCAGTGCTGCTCGGTGCGCTTGAGCTTGCTCATAATGAGATAAAAAAGGTCGTTGAGCTCCAGAAACAGCTCGTTGCCAAGATAGGCAAGCCAAAGAGAGCTGTTGTTGCACCGCAGCTGGATGAGGCGCTTGTAAAGTCCGTTTCAGACCTTGTACTCGAAAAAATAAAAGAAGCAATTGTAATATCCGACAAATTAGAGAGGCAGGATGTTCTTAATGATATACGGGATGAGGCTGTAAAAAGCCTTAGTTCAGAGGAAAATAATATATCCAAGGACATATCAGTTATTTTTCACAAGCTTGAAAAAGACATTGTCAGAAATATGATCCTTAAACAGGGTGTCAGGTCTGACGGACGTAAGTCTGATGAGATCAGGCCTATAAGCTCTCATGTTGGCATGTTTCCCAGGACGCATGGTTCGGCCCTTTTTGTAAGGGGTGAGACCCAGGCGCTTGCTGTTGTCACACTTGGGACATCAGATGACGAACAGAGAATAGATTCACTTGAAGGAGATTCCAGAAAAGCATTTATGCTGCATTATAATTTTCCTCCGTTCAGCGTTGGTGAGGTTAAGTTCCTCCGCTCTGCAGGCCGCAGGGAGATAGGACACGGTCACCTTGCTGAGAGGGCGCTTAAAGAGATACTACCGTCAAAGGACGATTTCCCTTACACTATCAGGATAGTTTCCGATGTTCTGGAGTCTAATGGTTCATCATCCATGGCCACTGTATGCGGCGGCACACTTGCTCTTATGGACGCAGGTGTTCCGATAAAGTCACCGGTTGCAGGTATTGCGATGGGACTTATAAAAGAGGGTGATGATACAGTCGTACTTACTGACATACTCGGACTTGAGGACCATCTCGGTGATATGGACTTTAAGGTAACGGGTACAAATGAAGGTATAACAGCTTTCCAGATGGACGTAAAGATAAGCGGTGTTACACAGGAGATAATGGCCAATGCGCTTGAGCAGGCAAAGGCAGGAAGACTGCACATACTCGGCAAAATGGCTGAGGTGCTTTCAGCTCCGCGCAGCAACCTGGCAGCTTATGCTCCCAGAATATTCACTATGCAGATCAAGCCTGACAAGATCAGGGACGTTATCGGCACCGGCGGCAAGGTCATCAGGGGTATCGTTGAACAGACAGGCGCTAAAGTTGACATTGATGATTCAGGCACCATACACATTGCCTCCGCTGACGAAGAGGCCGCACAGAAAGCAATTAAAATAATTGAAGGAATAATTGCTGATGCAGAGCTCAACAAGATATATGACGGTAAGGTAAAACGGATAGTTGATTTCGGCGCGTTTGTCGAGATACTGCCCGGTACTGAAGGTTTACTGCATATATCCCAGATATCAGAACAGAGGATCGCGAACGTGACCGATGTGATGAAAGAGGGCGATGAATTCCGTGTCAAGGTCATTGAGATAGACAAAATGGGCAGGATAAGGCTCAGCAAAAAAGAGGCTGACAAGGAATAGTAAGCGGCGACAGCCCGTCCGTTAAATCTAAAAAACATTCAACGCATGTTTCTGTGCGGAATTCATAAAAAAGATGTTTAAAAAAATAAAGCTCAATAACGGAGTGCCCCTTCTGATGGAAGCATCGGAAGGGGTTCGTTCCATCTGCATAGGGATATGGATAAAGGTCGGTTCTCGCTATGAAACATCAGCAAAGAACGGCATTTCCCATTTTCTTGAGCATATGTTCTTCAAAGGCACTGGCAGCCGTTCTGCCGAAGGCATTGCAATGGAGATCGATTCACTCGGAGGTGAACTCAATGCAATGACCTCTTCCGAGTATACACTTTTTTATATCAAGGTTCTTGATGAATACCTGAAGAACGCCCTTGACCTCCTGACAGACATATTACTGAATTCTGAATTTCCCGAAGAAGGGATGGAAAAGGAAAAGGGAGTCATAAGCGAAGAGATAAACATGGTCGAAGACAATCCCTCTGACTATATACATGATATTTTCAGTAAAAATATCTGGGGGGAAGAAGGGCTCGGTCAGCCGGTCATAGGTAAGCGGGAGATCATAGAGAACTTCAGCCGGCAGGACCTTGTAGACCATGTAAATAATTTCTACGGCACTGACAATATCATTGTTGCCTGCAGCGGCAACTTTATAGAAGAGGAGCTTGTAGATAACCTTAATCAGAGCATAGGCTCCCTGAAAAGGGACGGTATAGAAAAGAGCACGATAATCCCGGGGTTCCGGAGCAATATAAATATAGTAACAAAGGACCTGTCAGAGGCGCATGTATGTCTCGGACTGAACGGTATCCCTTACACAAACAAGGACCGTTATACCATGCACCTGCTCAACACCATACTCGGCGGAGGCTTTAGCTCAAGGCTTTTCCAGAACATAAGGGAAAAACGCGGCATGGCATATTCCATCTATTCATATCATGCTTCTTACATAGACACCGGCATCTGGGCGGTCTACGCGGGCACTGATAAAAAACATGTGAACGAGGTAGTGAATGTTTCTGTTGATGAGATAAAGAAGCTTCCTGCAACTGTTACTGACGAGGAGCTCAGCAGGGCAAAGGCACAGCTCAAAGGCAACCTCATACTTGCGCTCGAATCAACGAGCAGCAAGATGACCAACATCGCCAAACAGGAAATATATTACGGCAGATATTTCACCCCTGAAGATATAATCAGCATGGTGGACGCCATCACGCTCGACCATGTAAAAGACCTCGCGAATGATCTCATTGTCAATAAGGGGTTTGCTCTTACGGTTTACGGGCCGGTTAAAGAGAGTGATCTTCAGTTAGATTTTTAGATATCTATGGGGCTATGCCCCATATAAATAGGTCTTATAAGACCTATAGGTCCTATATAGAGGCGTTGCCTCTCACGTTACTTTCAAAGCGTTGATGACAGCCGTAACCGCCTTCTTGATCTCCACCTCAGTACTAAAAACCCCAAGACTGAACCTTACAGCAGAAAAGGCATCTTCATCACATACCCCCATGGCCTTCAATACATGAGAAGCAGTGTGCTTTCCTTCATGGCACGCGGAGCCTGTTGATGCGGCTATGTCGTTTTTCAGTCTCTCCAAAAGCGCTGAACCGGTGATGCCGGGGAATGAGAGGTTTAATGTGTTCGGCAGGCGTTTGGCCGGGTGGCTGTTTAGTTTTATGTCGGGAATGTTTTCACGCAGGCCATTATAAAAGAGCTTTGCGAGATGTTTTGCCTCTGTTACCCTTGTTCTCATGTCCCTCTTTGCAAGCTCGCAGGCCTTCCCGAGTCCGGCGATACTGCAGACATTTTCTGTTCCGGGCCTCAGGCCCTTTTCGTGGGATGCCCCGAATGTTACGGGCTTCAGGATCGTGTTCTCTTTTATATAGAGCGCTCCGATACCTTTGGGGCCGTAAAATTTATGGGAGACCATGGTCAGCATATCAACGTTCAGACTTTTCACATTGACCGGCACCTTGCCGACAGACTGTGCTGCATCGCAATGAAAGGGAATGTTTTTTTCTTTTGCAATCTTTCCGATAACGGCTATCGGCTGGAGCGTGCCTGTTTCATTGTTGGAATGCATTACGGTTATGAGGATGGTGTCCTTTCTGATATTTTTCATGACATCATCAGGGTTGACCATTGTATATTTATCGACAGGAAGGTATGTGACATTATAGCCAAGTCCCTCAAGATATTTGACAGGGTTCATTACAGATGGATGTTCTATGGATGATGTAATTATATGCCCTGTATTATGTTTCAGTGCCGTGCCTATGATGGCCATGTTGTTGGCTTCTGTCCCGCCTGATGTGAATGTTATCTCATCCGCTTTTGCGCTGAGAAGTGCGGCTGTGTTCTTTCTTGCGTTCAGGACTGTCGATGCTGCTTTTTTACCGAAGATGTGGGAGCTTGAAGGATTACCGAAGTCTGTTCTAAGGCAGCTGCAGATTACATCTGAAACCTCAGGTGCAACAGGTGTTGTGGCATTATTGTCGAAGTATATCATTAATCATGCAGGTCCCTGTGGCTCAGGATCGTTGTCAGTTTCTGTTCTTTCAGTCTCTTTTCTATTTCCTGAAGAATGGCCGGGGACCTGTGGTGCCCGCCGGTACAGCCTATGGCGATTGTGAGGTAGCTTTTCCCCTCTTGTTTGTAAAGCGGAATGACATGGTCCAGGAGAGGATAGAACTTTTCAAGGAATTCTTTTGTTTCATTTTTTGAGAGGACAAAGTCCTTTACTTCTTTTGATGTGCCTGGCAGATGCTTTAGTTCCTGTATGAAATAAGGGTTCGGGAGAAACCTTACATCGAACATCAGATCAGCTTCAAGGGGCACGCCGTATTTATAGCCGAAGGATATCAGGTTTATGGTCATTTCCTGAGGACCTTTTTCCAGATAGAACTCAAGTATCATCTTTCGGAGCTGGTGCGGGCTGAGAGAAGAGGAGTCAATGATAGTATCAGATTCCTCCTTTATATGTGATAAGAGCTCGATCTCTTTTTTGATGGCCTTTTTGAGGTCATTGTGCCCAAGGGGGTGGGGCCTTCTTGTTTCCTTGAAGCGCCTTATTAGAACATCTTCCTCTGCTTCGAGAAATATTATCTGGAGAGCATGCTTTTTTCGTAAAGATGATGTCATGTCGGAAAACTTCTGCAGAAACTTTCTCTCTCGTATATCTATGCCAATTGCTATCTTTGATATGGTCGGTGTCTTGCTGCAGAGGTTTGCAAAGGTGTTTATCAAAGGTGATGGCAGATTGTCCACACAGAAGTATCCGCTGTCCTCGAAGGCGTTCAGCGCAACTGTCTTACCGGCCCCGGAAAGGCCGGTAAGTATTATGATAGTAAGTTTCCCGCTTTTTGTTTCGGTCATTTAGCTGGTTCTATAAGTCCAAGGTTGTCGTCATTCATTTTATATAAGACATTAATTGTATCTGTGGATGCATTTGTGAAAACATAGAAGTCCCTGCCGAGAAGGTCCATCTGCATCCCGGCCTCTTCAACACTCATGGGTTTTGCAATGAATGACTTGTTCCTTATTATTGTCGGTATGGTTTCGCCTATTTCAGGGGTTTCCTCGGACTTGTCTTTGATCTTTCTTAATGAAACTGTTTTTTCTTTATGTTTTCTGACCTGCTGGGCGAGTTTTTCGACAACCTCGTCAATAGATGAGTACATCTCGCCGGTGATGCTTTCGGCCTTGATCGTCGAGCCGTTCATCTTCAGGGTGACCTCGGCCTTATGCCGGATTTTTTCAACGCTCATGGTTATGTTTGCTTCAGTGATATTGCCCAGATACTTTTTGAAACGGCCTATCTTTTCTTCCGCGTACTCTTTCAGGTTCTTTGTGAGATCCATATGTCTGCAAGTAATTTTGATCTGCATCGCAATCCTCCTTCATGTGCAATTATAGCTTTTTAATGATTTTTATTAAAACCATTTTTTACGTTTTGTATGAGAAAGAATTTTCAGCTCTTCTCTGTACTTTGCCGCGGTCCTCCTGGCAACTTGTATGCCTTTTTCCTTTAGCAGCTCAACGATCTTCATGTCATTAAGGGGTTTTTTCGGGTCTTCTTCGGCAACGATCTGCTTTATAATATTTTTGACAGTCGATGATGACATGCTGCCTTCTGATGTAGCAACCGCGTTGCTGAAGAAATATCTGAAATTAAGCAGTCCCTGCGGACATTGAATATATTTGTTTGAGGTTACCCTGCTAATGGTGCTTTCGTGCATTCCGAGGTCTTCGGCTATGTCCTTCAGATTGAGTGGATGCAGGTGCTCAGCCCCTTTCCTGAAAAAATCGTCCTGAAATTTAAGTATACTCTCTGTGACCCTGTATATGGTTTTGTTCCTCTGGTCAAGGCTTTTTAACAGCCATACAGCAGCCCGGAGCTTTTCTTCAAGAAAGTTCTTTTCTTCGAGCCCCAGGGACTGTTTGTTTGCCAGCATTTTTCTGTAATAATTTGAAAGCCGCAGTCTCGGGATGCCCTCATCGTTCAATGTTATGATGAACTTGCCTTCAGATTCTTCAACATATACATCAGGAATTATATGTATCGGCTCATCGCTTGAATAATTTCTTCCGGGCCGAGGTTCAAGCCCTTCGATAATCTGTACGGCATTGAGTATTTCTTCAACCGTGACCTTCAGCTTTGATGCGAGCTGTTTATATTTTTTATTTTCAAGTTCTGAAAAACCGTCTCTCAGTATGCTTTCTACAAGTGTGCCTTTGAGTTCAAGCGGTTCGAGCTGCAGCAGCAGGCACTCCTTAAGGTCTCTTGCGCCTACCCCCGACGGGTCGAGTTCCTGTATGAATTTAAGGGTTTTCTCCACCTCTTCGGGATCGGCCTCAGATGCCTGGGCCACCTCATCAAGTGAGGCCTGAAGGTAGCCGTTATTATCGAGGTTATTTATGATCACCTCGGCTATTTTACCAGTGGTTTCAGAAATATTTGAAAGCCTCACCTGCCACAAAAGGTGTTCGTAAAGGTCTATCTTCTGTCTGTTACGTTCAAAAGGCGCCTGGATCTCTTCTGTGTCGTCATTGAAGTAGCCGAAGTCCCTTCCATCGCTCTCCCGTTCTTCAAAATAATTGTCGGTTGTAAAGCCGAATAGTTTTTCGAGAGGGGCTTCTGTTTCATTGCTGGCTCCGTGCGTCGGTTCTTCGCCGGGGCCTTTATGTTCATCATCATTTTTTATATCTGAGGCTGTTTCAATAGACTCTTCCAGGAGTGGATTGCTCATCATCTCCTGGTTTATATCCTGCGACAGTTCGAGAAGCGGCAGCTGTAAAAGCTTTATTGACTGCTGGAGCTGAGGAGTGAGTATTAGTTTCTGTGACAGCCGTAGTTCAAGACGTTGTTCCTGTGCCATTAGAGTCGGAATTCCTCCCCGAGATAATTTTTTCGTACCAGATCATTTGCAATAAGGTCATCAGGTATTCCATGTGCCAGAATCTGTCCGTTGCTTATTATATATGCCCTGTCGGTCATTGATAAAGTCTCTCTGACATTGTGGTCTGTTATAAGCAGGCCTATGCCTTTGTCGCTCAGCTGCTGAAGGGTCTTTTTAAGTTCAATGACAGCTAAAGGGTCGATTCCGGCAAAGGGCTCATCAAGCAGGATAAATGCAGGGTCAACCGCAATGACCCTTGCGATCTCAACCCGTCTGCGTTCTCCGCCTGACAGCTGGTAGCCGTAACGTTTGGCCAGCGGTTCAAGATTAAATTCTTCCATAATGCTTTCAAGCTTATTTTTTCTTTCAGACTTGTCAATGCCCGTTATTTCTAATACGGCCCTGATATTGTCCGCAACATTCAGTTTCCTGAATATGGAAGCTTCCTGCGGCAGGTAACCGATGCCTTTTCTTGCCCGTTTGTACATAGGGGAGTTGTTTATGCTCTGGTCATCCAGGCTGATCGATCCTGAGTCAGGGGCTATCAGTCCAAGCACCATATAGAAGGTGGTTGTTTTACCGGCCCCGTTCGGTCCGAGCAGGCCCACTGACTCACCTGAGTTGATCTGCAGAGAGATGTCGGAAATGACATTTTTTTCCTTATAGCTCTTCTTTAAATTTGTTATCGTCAATGTATGCATTACTTTTGTTCCTGTTCGTTATGCAGGATCATCCGGCTGTCTTTTACAATGGCGCGGCTGTCTTTAATGAAAAATGTTATTTCTGTTCCGGTTATTATATTTTTACCTTCAACAAGCTTTGTGTTGCCGGAAAAGATTATCTTTTCATCATTGTTCATAAATACAGCTTTATTTGAAAATATTGTTTTTTCAGTGTTATATACCTTAACCTTGCCGACAGCATGTATCATATCGATCTGTTTTTCTGTCTTGTCGTAAATGACGGTCATTTTATCTGCAAGCATTGTGATGTCTCCTGTTTTTGCAGTAACCGAACCTTCAAAGACAGCTGAATTGTCCTGCTTGTCCGCTGTAAGTCTTTCGGATGTGATAACAACCGGCTGTCTGCCCGTTTTTTCCGCTGAATATGCTGACGGGACTGATAAATATAATGTGCATAAAATTAAAAAAACATTAAAAATAAATTGCCTTGACATTGTCCAGGATCGTCACTTTCTCTTGTTTGATTTTTGCCGTAAGCCCGATGCCTTCGATAATAAAGTTTTCACCGGTATATTGGACAGGGTCCTTTGTTGTCAGTAATAAGTCGTCACTGGTTTGCAGCTTGAGTGAAGCGGTTGTGATCCGTGATTTTTCCATGTTAACCTCGACAGAGTCCTCAAGGATCACCACTTTTTTGTCCACTTCATATATGCCTTTTCGGCTTTTTAAGTGAATTACTGGAGTACTGTTTATGTTTATTGCCACGGAATCAAAAATGACCTGTTTTTTTCCGGTCGGGAACAATGCATTTTCAGCTGACAGCTCCCACTTGACGGTATTGCCTTCCCTGCTTTTAAGGTGCAGCTTTTCCATGGATGAGGTCTTGTAAACAGGGCTGAGCTTTATGCTGTGGGTACTGTAATAATGAAAAGCCAGAACGGTGATCGTCAGCAATATTGATATTACCCAAAAGAGCTTTTGTTTGATCATGCCATAGTCTATCACAGCCCAGAAGTGACTGGCAAGAAAAATGCTAAGCAGTATGTCCGGAGAAAAATAAATGCTTTTTTTTGCTAGCAAACTGCTTGTAAATGTTGAATTATTAATTTTTTTTATGAGAACAATTGAATTATTTAATTGACAGGTAAACCTGAAAATGTTAAAAATACGTGTTTTAAATAAAACTGCCATTAGAAGTAAAGCTTATATACTTATTAGTAAAACTTAATACTAATACTTGGAAATTTAACAGGCGGGTATATTATGAGCAAAGCAGCAACATTTGAAAGAGGTATCCATCCGGAGTATAACAAGGAACTTGCTTCCGGTAAAGCAGTGACACAGGCTGCAATGCCCAAGAGGATAGTGGTTCCTCTCAGCCAGCATATCGGCGCACCCGCCAAGCCGGAAGTGGCCATCGGTGATGAGGTCAAAAGGGGACAGCTTATAGGTTCTCCGGCAGGTTTTGTTTCTTCACCCGTACATTCATCCGTATCAGGCAAGGTAATAGCAATAGCGGATTTTCCGACATCTGCCGGTAGAATGGTGACTTCTATAGTCATTGAAAACGACGGGAAGGATGATACCGTTGAGTTCAGGGAAAATCCTGATTATATGAATCTTGGCGCTGATGAGATAAAGGCGATCATCAAAGATGCCGGAATTGTAGGTATGGGAGGCGCTGCATTCCCTACTAACGTTAAACTCTCCCCGCCTAAAGAAAAATCCATTGATACTGTAATAATAAACGGCGCCGAGTGTGAGCCGTATCTTACCGCTGACCACAGGCTTATGGTCGAAAACGCCAGTGAAGTTGTTGAGGGACTGAAGATATTCATGAAGTCGCTCAATGTGAGCAAGGGTTATATAGGAATAGAAGAGAACAAGCCTGATGCAATAGAGAAAATGACCGCTGCTGTTTCGGGCGCAAATATTGAGATAATCACGCTAGAGGTCAAGTATCCCCAGGGCGCTGAAAAAATGCTTATCAAAGCAGTTAATGACAGGGAAGTGCCGAGTAAAGGGCTTCCTATGGATGTCAGTGTCGTGGTGCAGAATGTCGGAACAGCGGTTGCGGTCTATGAGGCGGTCCGCTACGGTAAGCCTCTGCTTGAGAGGGTTGTTACAGTTACCGGCAGGGGAATAAAGGAACCTAATAATGTGATGGTCAGAATAGGCACCCTGATGTCGGATGTCATTGAACAGTGCGGAGGTCTTGTTGACGGCGCTGTGAAGGTCATCTCCGGCGGTCCGATGATGGGTTTTGCCCAGTGGACCCTTGATGTCCCGGTTGTAAAAGGCACGTCAGGTATCCTGGTCATGACCGAAGATGAATATGTTGCATCCGATGAATATTCCGCATGTATCAGGTGCGGCAGCTGTATCGATGTATGTCCCATGGGGCTAAACCCCTCGGCCCTGAGCATTTATGCTGAGAAGGGTTTTTATGAGGATGCAAAGGCGAACAACCTTTATGACTGTTTTGAATGCGGCTCATGCGCGTATGTATGTCCGGCAAAGAGGCCGATGGTACAGTTCATGAGGCTTGCAAAATCACAGATAAAACCATAACCGTAAGGGCACATTGCAACGTGCCCCAACATAAAAAAGAGGAATACATGGCAACTGAAGCAAACGTACAGGAATTGATAGTATCGGTCAGTCCTCATGTGAGGGGGAAAGAGACTGTCGGGCGTATAATGTGGTCGGTCAATCTCGCTCTTTTGCCGGCTTTCATAATGTCAGTATATTATTTCGGGCCGCTTGCCGCATATGTAACAGGTCTCTGTATCCTGTCATCTGTTCTCTTTGAGCATATATATCAGGTAAGTCTTAAAAAGAAAACCACCATAGGTGACGGAAGCGCATTTTTGACAGGACTTCTTCTGGGCCTGAACCTTCCTGCTTCTGTCCCATTTTATATTCCCGTGGTCGGTTCGATCGTAGCGGTCATAATTACCAAACTGCTTTTCGGCGGACTTGGCTACAATGTTTTCAACCCTGCTCTTATTGGAAGGGCCTTTCTGCTTATATCATTCCCGAAGCTTATGACCATATGGACAGAGCCCACGGCAAGATTTGTGGCCCTGGATGCAAAGACAACGGCAACCCCTTTAGGGATATTGAAAGAAGAAGGGCTTCATAGGCTCATAGAGATATTCGGTGATAAAAGCGACCTTTATATGAACCTGCTGATGGGACACAGGGCAGGGTCACTTGGAGAGACATCTGTAATTGCCCTGCTGATAGGCGCGGCATTCCTTTTTTACAGGGGATATATAACATGGCATGTTCCGATCCCTTTTCTTGCAACAGTTGGGGCTATGGCATGGGCATTCGGCGGTGAGGGCGGACTTTTTACCGGTGACCCGCTGATACATCTTCTAAGCGGAGGATTGGTGCTCGGCGCCTTCTTTATGGCAACGGATTATGTTACATGTCCGTCGATAAGAAAAGGACAGATAATTTTTGGTATAGGGTGCGGGGCGATCACAATGATGATCAGGCTCAAGGGCGCATTTCCTGAGGGTGTAATGTTTGCGATATTGCTTATGAACTGTTTTGCGCCGCTGATCGACAGGAGTGTTAAATCAAATATGTTCGGAGCGGTCAAGGAAAAGAAGGAGCAGGCTAAATGACAACCAAGGAAATGCTGAAGATAACATTGAACCTTGTTGTGATATATGTGGTCGGCGGGCTGATAATGGCATTTGTATACGCCAAGACATCACCTATCATGTTTATTAAGGCCAAAGAGGAAAAGGAAGCAGCGCTCAAGCTGATGATGCCCGAGGCTGATAAAATAGCCTCGCTGGGCGTGTGGGAGCCTCATGAAAAACATGCTGAATACTATGCGGCCAGAAAATGCAGTGAGTTAAAGATAACTCAGGTTAAAGATGAAGCTACAGGTAAGATGAAAGAGGAAAGAGAGTGTGTAGGCCCTACTGATATAGGCTATATAGTTGAAGGTTTCGGAAAAGGGTACTCAAGCTATATTCATCTTCTTACTTCAGTTGATAAGAACTTTATTGTTCAGAAAATAAGTGTGCTTGCCCACGGGGAGACCCCTGGTCTGGGAGATGAGATAGAAAAAGAATATTTCCAGTCGCAGTTCAAAGGCAGGAGCATTGATAACCTTGTGGTCATAAAAGGCGAGACACCCGACAAGATACAGGCCATAACAGGCGCAACCATATCGAGCCGTGCGGTAACGGAAGACGGGGTAAAAAACGGGGTGGTCATGCTTAAAGAGAAATTATCAGGAGAGGTGCATTAATGAGTCTAAAGCCGAAAAGCAATCTGGAACTGATAAAGAACGGAATGTTCGGGGAAAATACGATATTCCGTATGGCCATCAGTCTCTGTCCGTCTATTGCAGTTACTAACGGCATGAAGAACGGTATGGCCCTTGGCATAGCGGTCATATTCGTGCAGACAATGGTCAATGCCACTGTTTCTCTGATGAGGAACTTTATTCATCCAAAGATACGAATTCCGATATTCATGCTTATAATTGCCGGATATGTCACCATCATCGACCTTCTTATGGCAACTTACGCGAGGCCTATTTATAAAGAGATCGGTCTTTATATTCAGATCATAGTCGCCTTTGCATCTATTTTTGCGAGGGCCGAGGTCTTTGCGAACAAGAATAAGATCATCCCTTCAATATGTGACGGGCTTGGTATGGGAATCGGATTTTTACTTGCAATGCTCGTTATAAGTTTTTTCAGGGAGCTTTTAGGCAAGGGAGAGCTGTTCGGGTATTCGATAATTTCCGGTAACCCTCTGCTTATTATGGTCCTGCCTGCAGGCGGATTTCTTGCTGTCGGTCTGCTGATGGGATTTTTTAACTGGATCGATATGAGGTTTTTCGGCGGCAAAGGCGCATCAGGCGTTTAATATTATTTAGAGGAACATCAATATGGATATTAATTTTGTCAAATTGTTTGAACTGGTTATTTCATCAGCACTGATAAATAACTTCGTCTTTACCATGTTTCTGGGTCTCTGTATATTCTTCGGGGTAACCAAGAAGATGGAGACAGCTATCGGGATGAGCATCACATTCACTGCTGTTATGGTGGTGAGCGCCGCATTGAGCTGGGTGGTTTACGAGTTCATAATGATCCCGCTTGACCTTGGTTTTCTTAAGATCATTGTATTTATAGGTATAGTTGCCGCATTCGTACAGTCAGCTGATATTATCATGAAGAAGGTCAGTCCGACGATGTATTACAAACTCGGTGTCTACCTGGCGCTGATAACGACTAACTGCATAATTATTGCTGTCCCGCTTAAAAGCGCAGGAGAGCATTATAACTTTTTTGAAAGTATGGCCTTTGCCCTCGGTTCGGGTATAGGTTTCGGGCTTGCGCTCATCATTATGGCAAGTATCCGTGAAAAGCTAGAGGTTGCAGATGTGCCGGCACCATTTAAGGGACTGCCGATAGCATTTGTGCTTGCCGGACTGATAGCGCTGGCATTTACCGGTTTTTCAGGATTGATATCACATTAACGGCAGGGTAAGTCAGACCTGTAATATAAAAAATAAAGGTATAACATGTTTGATCTAAACAATGGAACAAAAATAAAGGCCTCAATATTTACAGTCGGTCTGCTCCTTTTAACCTCTTCAGCTCTTTATGCCGGGGTAGGCGGCGGTGTTGAGGTGCGGGAACATGTTGATCTTGTCGAGCTTCTTAAATTTACAGCTGTATTCCTGCTCGGTATCAGTGCAGTTTTCGGTATGGGCCTTGCATTTGCAGCAAAGAAGTTTTCTGTAAAAGAAGACCCGAGGATTGATCAGGTATCGGACGTGCTTGCACATGCTCACTGCGGTGCCTGCGGTTATCCCGGGTGCCGTCAATATGCGGAACAGGTAGTGTTTAATCCTGATATCAAACCTACATTATGTACCCCCGGCGGTGCGGCAACAGCTGAAGCCGTTGCAAGGATCACAGGCAAGGTCATGGAGCAGACAGAGCCCAAGATAGCGAGGGTGTATTGTCAGGGCGGATGCAGTAAGTCATCACGAAGGTTTAAATATGAAGGCGTTATGGACTGCAAGGCGGCGATACTTGCAAGCGGGGGCGACAAGTCCTGTATCTACGGCTGTCTGGGCTATGGTTCATGTTCAAAGGCCTGTCCGTTCGGCGCTATAAAAATGAGCGAAGACGGCCTGCCTGTGATAGACCCTGCAGCCTGTGTGGCCTGCGGAGTCTGTGAACAGACCTGTCCTGTAAATGTAATAGAGATACAGCCGATGGCAAAATCGGTCATAGTTGCCTGCCACTCAAAGGACAAGGGACCTGTTACAAAGAAGAATTGTCAGACAGGGTGTATAGGCTGTGGCATATGCGCAAAGGTCTGCCCTTTTAATGCTGCAAAGGTTGAGAAAGGACTGTCTGTCATTGACCTTGATAAATGCCATGTTTGCGGACTATGCGTAAAGAAATGTCCGACCAATGCAATAATTGATTTTATACCCACAAGGCCAAAGGCGGTCATTACTGATAAATGCATAGGCTGTCATATGTGCTTAAAGGTCTGTCCTGTTAATGCAATAACAGGTGAACTGAAGAAACTGCATGTCGTGGACCAGTCTAAATGTATAGGCTGCGGGATATGTGCTTCAAAATGTGTAAAGGTCGCTATTGAAGGAACATTTAATTATGCAGAGGTTGTTGCTGCTGCAGAGGCCAAAAAAGCGGCCAGGGAAAAGGCAAAGGCTGAAACGGAAGCAAATGCCTGAAGACCTGTACATGATATTATGAATTGCAGAGGCGGTCCATTGGACCGCCTCTTTTATTTTGTGGATATAAGAAAGTTAAGGAGCAGTCTCATTCCGATACCGGTTGCGCCTTTTGGTATATAGGGCCGGTCCTTGTCAGTCCAGGCAGTGCTTGCGATATCGAGATGCGCCCAGGGCATGTCTCCCGCGAACTCTTTAAGGAAGCAGCCTGATGTTACGAGTCCGCCTGTGCTTCCGGATATATTCTTAAGGTCAGCTATATCGCTTTTTATATAATTTTTGTATTCATCAAAAAGGGGCATCTGCCATACCTTTTCACCGGTCTCTTCTGATGCGGCCCTTAGCCTGTCCATGACCTTTTCGCTGGTCCCCATCATTGCCATTGCCTCATCGCCGAGCGCTATTGCGCAGGCCCCTGTCAGGGTTGCTATGTCGATAATGGCCGAAGGATTAAACCTTTTTGCGTATCCGAGCGCATCAGCAAGCACCAGCCTGCCTTCTGCGTCCGTGTTCAGTATCTCGATGGTCTTTCCGGTTATGGACCTGACAACATCTCCGGGTTTGGAAGCCTTGCCTCCGGGAAGATTTTCAGTTGCGGGCAGTATTGCAATAACATGCTGCGGAAGCTTCATTTCAGAGACGGCCTTCATGACTCCCAGAACAGCTGCGCCGCCAGCCATATCGTATTTCATTTTTTCCATGCCCTTGGAAGGCTTGAGAGAGATGCCGCCGCTGTCGAATGTTATTGATTTGCCGACCAGGACAACAGGGTCTATGTTCTTCTTATTATATGTGATAACAATGAATTTCGGAGCCTCTGCCGACCCCTTTGCAACCGAAAGATAAGCGCCCATGCCGAGCTTTTCAGCCTGCTTGCGGTCAATGACCTTTACAGATACATTCTTGAGTTTTCTGGCATGCCTGAGGAGTATTGTCGGGGTCATGTCATTAGCAGGGGTGTTCACCAGGTCGCGTGACAGATATGTGGCATTTGTGATCGCCTTTGTCAGTTTAATATCTTTTTTCAGGTTATCAGAAGAGAGTATGGTGAATCTTGTCAGGCTTTTACGGTTGTCATTTTTTCTGTACTTCTCGAAACAGTATTGTGAAAGCATGCAGCCTTCGAGAAAATCGGTCGGCCTGAGCTTTAATGAATTGATAAGTCCCGTCGAGAGCGCCATGTCTGTTATTTTCAGATTGGCAAGGTGAGCGGCTGCTGAGCCGCCGGCCTGTCTCAATGCTTCACGTGTGACCTCTTTGGTCTTGCCGAGTCCTGCGAGCAGTATCCTCTCAGGTTTAATTTTACCATGTGTGTGAAGAAGGAATACCTCGTTGGTTTTTCCTGAAAACTCCCCTGAAGAGAGTATTTTCTTCAGGCTCTGACCAAGTGCTTTGTTGATATCATCATATCGCCGGCCCTTCATGTCCTCTGTAAAGGGAAGGATCAGTGCTTCACATGTAAATTTAAGCTCGCTGCTGTCCTGAGTGGATATCTTCATAGTATCTCCTTATTAAATAAAAAGAATTCTATCATAATTATTGCCAGGGATTCAAATAATTGATTCTGAAAGTTAGTTCTTGAGCCGTCGTCTGACCAGGTCATTAATCCTTACCCCTTTTACAGCAGGTATTAAAACGGTTATGGCATTATGTCCCGACTCAACAGGCGTTCCCTTTTCATTGAATATATCTGTTACCGTGGAGGATTCATTCTCTAATCCTGGAGAAAGAAATTCTATGCTGTCGCCGGGCTTAAGGTTATTTCTGAGATCTATCCCGATACGGCTGTCACTGACGGATGATACAACGCCGACCAGTTCATGTGTCATCCTGTATGCGACTTCCTCGTCATGGTTATAGCTATCATCTGTCTGTTTGCCGAGGAACATGCCGGTTGTATAGCCCCTGCTCGAAAACCTTGAAAGCTCTTCTTTCCATTGTTCCCTGGCCTGATAATTTCCCTGTCCAAGTGAGTCGATGGCTTCTCTGTATAACTTTACGACGCCTGCAAGATAGTTTATGCCCTTCATCCTTCCTTCGATCTTGAAGCTGTTCACTCCTGCTTCAGCAAGCATGTCTATATGCTCCAGCATGCAGAGGTCCCTTGAACTCAGGATATATGTGCCCCTGTCATTCTCATAAACCGGGTAGTATTCGCCGGGACGTTTTTGTTCGCTCAGCACATAGTTCCATCTGCATGAATTCGCGCATTCTCCCCGGTTGCCTGATCTGTTGGCCATGAAACTGCTGATATAGCACCTGCCGGAATATGATATGCAGATGGCGCCGTGGACAAAGCATTCAAGTTCAATGCTGACATTATTGCGTATCTCTTTTATTTCATCTATGGAAAGTTCTCTTGCAAGCACAAGCCTTTTTGCTCCGGCCTTTTCCCATGCCTGTGCTGATTGATAGTTTGTGATATTTGCCTGTGTGCTTATATGAACAGGTATGTTTGGTGCCAGCTCCTTTGCCATCTCGAATACTCCGAGATCCGCAACTATTAATGCATCAGGAGAAAGTTCTGAAAGAAATTCCAAATGTTCCCTGATCAAAGGAATGTCCCGGTTATGCGGGAAGATGTTTGCAGTGATATAAAACTTTTTGCCTCTGTTTCTGACGAGGTCAGCGGCTTTTTTTAGACTTTCAGGCGTGAAATTGCCGGCATAGGCTCTCAGACTGAAATCGGAAAGCCCCATGTATACGGCGTCAGCACCGTAATGAAGTGCGATGGTAAGTTTTTCATAGTTGCCTGCGGGCGCAAGCAGTTCTGGTATATTCATAAGGTGTTTATTTTAACATGAAGAACGGATTAAAAAACGTATGGGATTAGTGTGCTTTTTACTGAATAAGTCCTGCTTCTGTAACAGATTCTCTCATTGCCTGGACAACTGCCGGGTCGAATTGTGAGCAGGCGTCCGCCTCTATCTCTATTACAGCTGCATCAAAATCGAGCTTCTTCTCATTCGAATATGTGTTGGTAAGCTTATCAAGTGTATCAGCCACTGAAAGAATTCTTGAGCTGAGCGGGATCTCATCTTCTTTTTTTGACATGGGATATCCGGTGCCGTCATATCTTTCGTGGTGATGCAGTATTATGTCTGCTGACTCTCCCCACAGGGAAATGGCCCTCACCAGGTCATAGCCGAGCCTGGGGTGCTGCATGGCCTTTTCTTTCTCATTCTGGTCAGTTATGTCTACCTTAAGCATTCCTATGTCGTGCAGGAGGCTGGCATGGTAGAGTTTTTTCAGTTCCGGTTCGGAAAAGTCCATTTTCTTGCCTATCATGTTGGCATAGCTTGCTACCCTTCGGGCATGTCCTTTTTTGTTCTGGATGTAGTCCTGTGCGTTAACAAGCATTTCTGTAATATGAATAAGGTCGCTCTGCTGTGTCTCACTTGATCTTTTTTGGGCGATGGATATGCTTGCCTGTCCTGCCATGCTCTGGAGCAGGGCCCTGTCCTGTTGGGTAAAAGGGCTGCCCTGTTTGTTTCTCAGTTCGATGGCCCCTATGGAAATAGTTGAGTAAATGAGCGGTACACAGAGAATCGAGTCTGTTTTTATACCTGTCATGGCATCAATGTCAGGGTTGTAACGCTGATCATTTATTGCATTGTTTAACATCAGGGCTTCCCCGGATTCAGCGACCCATCCGGCAAATCCCTCACCGCTGCTGATCGAATGTTTTTCAAGTTTTTCTGATGTGTTACCTGTATTTACATTGAATTCGAGACGTCCTTTATCGTTATACAGTAATAGTGACCCCGAGCCTGCTGAAGTCAGTTCCATGGCTGCTTCCACTATTTTGGTGAGAAGGACATCAAGGTGCCTGGTCTCTCTGAACTCCCGTGTTATACTCACAAGGCTGTTGAGCTTTATGTTCAGGTCACGGGCCGAGCGTATGGATGAATTGGTCGCCCTTGTGGTCAATATCAGTCCGAGCACAGATACTGTTACCGCAAGCAGCAATAGTATTCCTATGTCTATGGGTACCTTTGAGAGGTCACCGTGTGATACGTATGGATAGACATATTTCAAAGAAAAATATACGAGGAGCGCGAGAGGGATAATGGATGATACGAAGTGTGAGACCTTGACAGAACGTCTTATATTTTCAAAAAAAACATTGTCTTCAGATTCATTCATCTATAATTTACCGCCTGAACATGTTTAGTTATACGGACTTTACATTAATATAGATACCTATCGACAATGTGCATTGAAACTTTAGAGTTATGTTTCGGAGGATTTAGTGTCCAGGTCAGATTTCAGTTTATGGAGCTCTTCCTTCAGTTCTTTCATCTTCAGTTCGCGTCCTATGGACATTTCATAAAATTTACCGAGATCTTCGACCTTTTCTTTTAATTCCTCTTCCATTTTTTTGCGGTCCGTTATGTCCCTCAGCACCATGACCACGCCTTTGATGTTGCTGCTTTCATCCACAATGGGCGCGATGCTAAGGTCAAGCGGTATTTTCATGTTGTTGTTAGTGATAAGCACCGGGCTTATCAGTCTGGGCGGGACACCGTTTTCGAGTAGTTTTTTTGCAGGACACTCAATCTCCGTGTCATTGTCTTCCTCAACTATTTTGAATACCTTGCAGAAATCTTTTCCGGAGGCTGTATCTTTTTTGAGACCGGTCACTTTTTCAGCCACATGGTTCATGAACATTACATGTCCGTTCAGGTCAGTGGCTACCACAGCGTCTGTTATGCTGCTGAGGATGGTAGAGAGCTGTGACTGGCTGTCTTTCAGTTTCTGCTCTATTTCTTTTTTGTAGAGGGCCATTTCGATGTTACAGTGCAGCTCTCTGCTTTCAAAGGGTTTTGTGATATACCCGAAAGGTACTGTTATCTTTGCCTGGTCTATAATGTTCTCATCTGCATATGCTGTAAGATATATTATCGGAATATCATATGCTGAATGTATCTGCGCGGCCGCCTCTATACCGTTGAGCTTTCCCCTTAGTACAATGTCCATTAATATCAGGTCAGGCTCGAGTTCCCCTGCGTATTTAACAGCGTCTTCTCCGGATGATACTGCTTTGACAACCTCATATCCCATATTCTGCAGGCTTAACTTAATGTCTGCAGCAACAATGCTTTCATCTTCCACTATCATAATTTTTTTGTTTTCTGTCATGTCATGTCCTTTACAGGGTATTGCCGGTAAGCCTTTTTTGGGATTATGCCAATATATATAATATATATATCGGCATTAATTCAGAAAAATTTAGCTGCCCGGTTTATTTTCCCCGATGAAACAGGTCGTTCTTTATCCAGAGCCAGAACATGCTTCGGGCCCCGGTCAAAAGTGCGTTCATGTCATTTATGGTTCTTGTCCTCAGCAGTCTGCGGATTATGTATGAGGGCCTTGTATAGAACCGTTTAAAGGCTATCTGTCTGAGTCTTGTAATATCGTCCCTTGTCATGGAGTAAGGGACAAAGGCCGCGCCCTGGTATGTGAAATCATTAAGATCCTCTGAGATTGTACCGTATTTGTCCAGATTATCGTAAAGGTATGTTCCCGGGAAGGGGGTCAATGCATGGAAATTGGCAATGTCAGGGTCAATTTCGCAGGCAAATTCAATGGTTTCAAGCCCCTCTTCGAACGTCTCTCCAGGAATGCCGAAAATAAATGGTGTATATACTGTCAGGCCCGCCTCTTTCGCTGTCTTAACGGCCTTGCGCGTCTGTTCGAGCTTTATCCCTTTTCTTATCGTATTGAGGTTTTTCTGGACCCCGCTCTCAGCGCCCAGAAGTATTGCCCAGCAGCCGGCCTCTTTGAATGCCGTAAGAAGTTCCCTGTCTACCTGATGTACGCATGCTGAGGCAAACCAGGTGAAATCAAGTTTTCGCCTCTTAATTTCTTTTGCTATTGTCATTGCCCTGTTATAGTCAGCTGCAAGTGTGTCATCTATGAACTTGATTTCTTTGTAACCCTGCTTCAGGCATAGCTCTATTTCCTGCATGACGTTCTCCACACTCCGGAACCGTACGCCGCTTTTTCTTTCTTTGTCGATCTGAAAACAGTAGATGCAGTTCCTGCTGCAGCCCCGTGCTGTCATGATCACAGCAACCGGCTTGCGTTTGTATGTTGCCGGCGGAGGAACATAATCCATGGCGTCACCCAGAAGTTCCCTGGCCGGAAAGGGGATCGAGTCAACATCAGTGATAAAAGGGCGCGGCGGGTTTTTGATTATTTCTCCGGAGAGTCTGAAAGCTGTTCCTTTTACGCCTTCAAAGCTTTCCCCTGAAGAGAGCTTTTCGAGTATCTCCACCACCGTCTCTTCTCCTTCGCCTGTGACAACAGCGTCAATATCAGGGGCTTCGTCAAGGCATTTTTCCTGCATTGCCACAGGATACGGCCCGCCCGCAATTATGCATGGGCGGGTTTTAAACCCGGCCCTGCGGATCTCTGATGCTGTGAAAATGGCCTTGTTCCAGCCGAATGCCGTTGAATAGAGGCCTATAAGGTCAGGGTTATAATTTTTCAGGTCATGTATGATGTCGGTGTGTGACATGAACGCTCCATTGAAGAACTTAACATCATGACCTGCCTTTAAGACAGAAGCGGCAACATAAAGTGTGCCGAGAGGCTGCCAGTAATTGATCTGGGAACCGGCTGTTTTGGATGAGAATATCTCTTCAGGCACCCAGGAGGGAATAACAAGCGCGCACTTCATTGATCTAAGCGCCTACCGGCTGTGATCGGTACACATTTTTTGGTGATGACTTCTGGAGTATAGTTTCTGCGGCTTCAAGCCCGGATTCTATGGCACGGTCCATATTATAGTATTTGAACATGCCTGTTCTTCCTGACATATGAAGATTGCTGAAGTTCTTCAGGTAATCCATTATTGTTGAATAATGTTCTGTATAACCGACCTCGAACAGAGGATAGGCCTTCGGCACACGCATTACAGCGCTGTCTATAACTTCTTTTCTGCTTATAAGCCCGAGTGTTTCGAGCTGGTCCACTGTAATTGATGTGATATCTTCATCACTCATTTCCCATGTGCTGTCGCCTTTGAAACAGAAATATTCAGCAACTATATGTGTCTTTCCAACAGGGGCCATTAAGGGGCTCCAGTTTTTGGGTTCATGTATCCGCCCTAACGGCATTTTTTTCTCCGGTATATACATCCATGTAAGGTCAGTGACCCTGTCTTTGTTAAGCATGATAGTTACGGTCATAAGGTCCCTGTATCTCAGACCGGCGGCCGCATCAAGGACTTTGCGGGGCGGCAGGGGGTCGAGCATGCGGACAAAATGGTTTAAAGGGATGCTCGATATGAACTCACTGCCTTTTACATCATATATCCGGCTGCAGTTTTGTGCCTCAATGCCGTTGATCACATAATCCTTATGTTCGATCCTGGTGACCTTTGTGTTCGTCAGTACATTATTTCTTTTTTCAATGGCCTCCTGCATCCTGTCGGATATCTGACCTATTCCAAGGGGAGGATAAATAAATTCATCGATCAGGGTGCTGATCTGCCCTTTATTGAAACTGCGCGAAAAGGCATTCTTTATTGCTACTCCAAGAGAGAGGCCCTTTATGCGCGTTGATACCCATTCTTCGCTTATCCTGCTGCATGGTATGCCCCATACCTTTTCGCTGTATTCCCTGAAGTACAGGTCGAACATTGTCCTGCCGAAATTGCTCACAACCCAGTCCTCAAGAGAGACATGATCCGGAGAGCTGAAAAGGGATTTTAATCTTTCTTTGCTGTAATCTGTTACTGCCTTTAATGAGGTCCGCAGGCCGAGGCCGAATAATGCATTTGCAGGTTTCAGCGGATAGTCAAAGAACCTGTCCCTAAGATATATCTTGCTTTTACGAGGCACGGTCAGGTAGTCGCCTTTAAGGAGAGTTCTCACAAAGCGGTCTGTTTTTATGTTTTTAGTATGAAACCTGTGGCCGCCAAG
>CBFDEG010000029.1:0-24617 GCA_965603765.1 uncultured bacterium
GTCTCACCGTATATATCGTAACCGGTTTGCAGGCATTTATGTTTTCAACGCCAACGGCTTTTGTTGGTACTTTCATTATCTGTTTTCCTTTTCTCCAAACGCAAAATTAACCGATGAGGGCCTGAATGATAATAACATGCAAAAGGCTGATTAAAAATAAAAAAACAACCGAATGCGACATCGCCACTACTGGCTCGCATTCGGTTGAATGTCAGGTTATGTTTTCATCTATTTGTCATTTGTCGCAGTCTGACTTCTTGCTCGTTAGTCGCTCGTATCGTGACCTATTCCGCTTCCACATCCCAGACGCCTGTGGCGGCGGTCTCCCGAGCGTACTCTGCAAATCGTCTCGGTTCTTGTCCGGTCACCTGCTTGATGTCATTCGTGATGCAACTCGCCCGGCCCTCGCGAAAGTAACGCTCCAGGTCCAGCATTCGATCGACTAGCTCCTCGGGCATCCCCTCCGCCAGCATGCCGTTCTTTAAGTCCGACGGTGAGAGATTGACGTGAGTGATCGGGCGACCAATCGCCTTCGACAGTTCGCTCGCCATTTCGTCATAAGCCAGCGCCTGAGGGCCACTCAACGTATATGCCCTTCCTTCATGGTCGGGCTCGGTTAATGCCTTCACTGTTACCGCAGCTATGTCACGCACATCCACGTGGCTGATTTTTGCCTGGCCGCTCGCGCTATAAAACGCTGATTCAGCCCTAATCGTCTTGCTCATGAACGTAACAGCGTTCTGCATGAAGCTGCTCGGGCGAAGAAACGTCCATGCCAACCCACTGGCTTCAATCGCCTTCTCAACCGGCCGATGGACCTTTGCCAGGCTGTATTCCTCTTCTTCAGCTCCCATTACAGACTGCTTCACTATGTGCCGCACTCCAGTTGCCTTTGCCGCTGTGACGGCGTTCTGCTCGAGCTTTGACTGATTCGGTATATTGGGTCCGAGAAGGAACAATTTGTCACATCCCTGAAACGCCGACAGAAGGGTCTCCGGCCGGTTATAGTCGATGATGACGGCCTCAATCCCTCGCGCTCGCGCGGCCTCCGCCCGCTTGTTCGAAAAGTATGCACCGCGATAGGGTACCTTTGACGATTCAAGCTGCCGGATAACTTCACTGCTTAGAGTCCCACTAGCTCCTGTGACGCAAATCATATATCATTACCTCCTTTCAAGTTTACAGATATCAACAGTTAAATATTCATCTACTTTTGACATAACGCCTGCATTCAACTCCATGCTGTTATTTCCTTTTTCTTATATTATCTCTCAAAACTTCGACTGAGGGAACTGGCATGAGCCTTCCAGACTCATCTTTGAAGACCCTTCATGAAATCCCGGGTATTTCACCGGGCAAAATATCTTCTCCGTTAATGAGAACAGATGGTGAACCCATTAATTTAAGTTTTTTTCCCTCTGTCTCATCAATCTTGTGAATGTTCACCTGTACATTGATTGATTCAAGCTTGATCGCTTCATCAATATTCTTTTTTAAGGCGTCCTCAGAAGAACAACCTTCGGAAATGTAGCAATCAATTTTCATCATTTATTCTATTACATAACATTTAATAGACAGATTTTATATTTTCCGACGAATTAATATCCCTGTAATAAATGACAGTTTAGTAATATATTGAAAATACAATAAACTTGTTTTGTCTGATTCTGTATTTGCTCTGTATTAACATGGGTGGTGCTTTGATATTTGAGAAAGAGACCATCGGGCTACCTGGAGAGTGGATTGAAAGATGGTCTGATTGGACGGTGTATGTCCCGATGCCCGGAAAGATAATAAGCCATCATCTTGCCAATACAGCGAGTATTATACTTGCGCAGGCAAGTCTGAAGGCGGGATTGTTTGATGAGTGATTTAACGGCAGAAATCAGGCGCGGGCCAACAGAATTGCCGCGTCAGCGCCGCAAGACCCATTCCCGTCGCCTGGATTATTTTGCTAGGGAATTTTTCATATTAATCTTGCCCCACCATCAATCACCACAGATGTTCCTGTTATGTATTGGCTTGCCATTAAATAGATATACGTTTCAGCAATCTCTTCGGGTGAAGCAATTCTACCCAAAGGAAACTGTTGAGCAAATTTTTCGACTTCCTGAGACTTGGGAGCAACAAAACCGGGACTTACGATATTGACCCTTGTTGGCGCCAACTCTATTGCCAGTGATCGGCAGAATGTCTCGGTGGCGCTATTGATAACGGCCATGGTAGAAAAGTTTTTGAAAATCTTTTCACCTGCAATGCCGGTGGTCATAATAATGCTACCGTTTTGGTTGATTTGGCTTTGAGCCTTCTGGATAAGCTGGTATTGACCCCAGAATTTTGTTTCAAATGCCTCTTTTGCCTTTTGTATATCCGTTTTTTCAAATGGTGCAGGTGTTATGTCAGGCCTGACTGTAATTACAAGATGGTCGAAATCTCCGATTTCTTTCAATGCCTTTTCTGTTTCAAGTTCAGATGTTGCATCAAAAGAATACGTCTCGATGTCGTTACCAACAGCGACTGCCAACTCATTATGATTTTCTGACGCATTTCTGGAAGCAATGACAACTTTTGCTCCCCTCTCAGATGCTTGTTTCGCAACGGATAAACCAAGCCCAGAAGTACCACCGACGACTAATATTTTTTTGTTTTTGAGTGAATTATGCATTGTTTGTTATTGACCCCTAACGACAACATCACTGACGAGTGCCTGGAATATGATAACAGGCATTAATCCATTTGCATACTAAATAATAATTAAAAGCCATTCATTCAGCGCTGGTACTCGTTCACTGTGCACGTAATGGTTATGCTTGTTTCATTAAATATTATGGATGCACACATATCAGTTGTTAAGAATTTTTATTGTAGTATTATATTATCTACTGATAAGCTTCCATGGCTTAATATTATATTCCCATTAAGTGCTGTCATACCTGTGATTGTAGAAAAGCTATTATCGTATCCACCCTGTACAATTACTGACTTATTAATTAAGTCATCTACAAATACATCTTCGATAAATGTTACTGCTTTAGCTTGAATGATATCTCCATCATTTGCATTATCATAAGCCTCCTGAAGCGACCAGTAATAAGCAACTCCTGCACCAACAACCTTCACTGACTCAGTACAGGAAGAACAATCCCGCACTGCCCAGGCGCCGAGCCTCTTCGGAATCCATTGATCAGGGCCCACAACAACGAGCTTCTTCCGCAGCAATGAAATCGAATAATTCGCTGCAGCAACATTAGAATAAGCATCGTCATTGTCAAGTGCAAATTCCGTCCCGGTCCAATACTCATTTAATGGGTGCAAGTTTGTAAAAGGACCCGTTGAACTATTCATGATCCCTTCATAAAATGCAAGATATACCAGCTCTCCTGTACCACCGGAAGAGAACCAGCCGGTGGTAGGTCCTGAACCATCGGGATTTGTGGCATAGGGTAGTCCCCAGTCACTAAAGCCTGCAAAAAAAAGGGTGCTGGCCCAGGTCATGGCATCATCCCAACTCATACCTGTCCCTCCGGAATCTGAGCCATAGGCAAAGTATCCAAGCGTAGCTGCGTAGTTTGCATCCTGAAGCCACATTAGTTTTGTGTCTGTATCTGTTATTGTACCGTCACCATTGTCAATCAGCACAGCATTTACAGGGACTGTCGCTCCAATTAATATGAGTATGATAAAGCCTAAAATCATAACTCTTGATGTTTTCATTTTGCTCCCCTTTCTTAAGATGCAAAGATATTTCTGATGAGACTATATATAAGAAAACGATATATTTCGAACGGAGTAGATTATGTATAGTAACAAATTACAACTTGACTCGCACTAATAATCTTTATTTTTCTAAGGCATAACAATTATTATACGAAGTTCGCCTTTCCCGGCATTTCAATATTTTTTAAGAAGTGTAACATTTCGTAACTCCTTAAACTGTAAGAATTAACAGTAGACCATAAGTCCAGTTTGGTCTATTATTATCATGATATACGAAGTTCGTCTTTCCTGATTGTTTGATATTTTTACAATTAATTTAACTTGGGTTCAGGAAGTTTTGCGCCATATCCATGATGAAAAAGTATAGAACATTAAACGGTTATCGGGCAAGGAAATAGTAACGACAGCGGGTAAGTGGGAAGGTGTGGAAATTAAAACAACGACATGAGTGACACCACCTACTTAGAATAATCAAATATTTTGATTTTATTTTTATGTATTATTTTTATTAACAGCCGGTAAATAGATTGAAAATTTTGTTCCCTTTCCCGGTTTTCTTTCAACTGTGATTTCACCATTGTGATTTTTTATAATACCGTAAGATACCGAAAGGCCGAGACCTGTCCCTTCGCCTTCCTTTTTTGTTGTGAAGAAAGGATCAAATATTTTATTGAGGTTTTCTTTAGCAATACCGACGCCGCTGTCTATAAAACTCATTATTACTTGGTTGTTATCTTCAGAAACATCTGTTGTTATCAAATAGTCGTCGCCTTCATTCATTGCATCAACGGCATTAGTAATCATGTTCAGGACTACCTGCTGAAGCTCGGTTTTGTCTCCAAGAATTAAAGGGAGTCTGCCTGAAAGTTCCTTTTTTACTTTTACCCCTTTTTGCCTTAGCCTTACTTCACTGAAACTAAGCGTGTCTTCAATTACTTCATTTAAACTGAGTGCTCTGAACTCGCTCTTTGATTTTCTTGAAAATACACCGAAGTCTTTTACTATCTTGGCCATATGGAGTGCGGCTTTAAGCATGAGGTCAACTTCTTTAGACTCTTTCGAACCTTCCAGTTCTCTTTTCTTATATATTTCAAGCATGGGCACTAAGCCTGCAAGCGGCGAGTTCAACTCATGAGCTATGCCCCCTGTCATCTTTCCCATTGCGGACAGCTTTTCTGACTGTATCAGCAGGTTATGGGATTTTTCCAATTCAGCTGTTTTCTCTTTAACCCTTGCTTCCAGTTCTAAATTCCACTTTTCAATTTCTTTCGTGGCATCTATAAGCTCATTCTCTATTTGCCTGCGTTGGGTCACTTCCTGAATGAGATTTTCATTGGTCTCTGAGAGTTCTCTGGTGCGTTCCTCTACCATTTTCTGGAGGTTAAGGCGATGTCTCTCTAATTCTGATTCTTCAGATCTTATAAGGTTGAGGATCTTCTTTATTAACAGAATCCCTATGATTACCGGGATGGAAAGTGAAAGGAAAATATTTCTAAAGGCTTTAGGTCTCTCTATAATTAATTCAGACGTAATTTCATTATATGTATTGGCATGCAGCCGCTGGAGCTGCTCCAGAAAAATCGATAACTGCGAAAAGATTTTATAACTATCTTTTAAATCTGCATCTGCATTTAGCTCATTTTTCGACTGCATAGTTAAAAGCCGACTCAGCATATTGTCGGCGTTATTAAGGACACTTTCATATTCCCTATGGGCATAGCGGTGCTGCAGTTCTTTAATAGCGGTCAACTTATCTTTTATGATTAAGAATGATGTGGTTAGGTTAATAATATCCCCGGACTCATATTCCCAGTATATTCTTTCTCGCTCTGATCTTTCATGTACATAAGACTCAATATGATGCAATTCCTGCTGTATCTGGATGCAGTTCATCATCGTAAAAAGATGATAATTATTGGCTGTTCTCTCAACTCTATTGGATTTATTTAGCTGCCAGTATATGGTAACAGTGATTACTGATATTATAAGAAGGACAAGACAAATCAATACATATATATATCGACTTGTTGAAAACTGTACGACCTCTGTCTTAGACGCCGGTTTATCGGCCATGTTTCTTTTCAAGTAATTCAAGTTCATTGATAATGTTTGACAATTTCATGAAATCATTACTGCTCGCGGGAAGAAAGCTTTTGGCACCCACATGTTTCAATATCTTTGCATGTTCACTGTTGATGTTTGAGAGATTTAAAAATGCGTCTCTGAGTCTTATCTGATAATCTTTACTTATTTCCGGACGCATGGCCCAGACATAATCAGGGTATGCGGGTGTTTCCCAGAGAATACGCACATTTTTTTTGCTCAATCTGCCATCTTGGTACATTTTATCCACAACAGCATGGTTGGCCGCTCCCAGGTCAACTATTCCGTCACGAACGGCATATGCCGTCAGGTCATGTTTTCCGGAGTATCTTACATCACTGAAATAGACTTCAGGCACAATGCCGATTTCTTCCAGGAAATAACGGGGCATAAGATGCCCGGATGTAGACAGGTTGGAACCGAAGCTGAATCTCTTTCCTTTAAACTCAGATATGTCCCTTGCCGGATCGTCTCCTTTGACCAGGAAGTAGCTGGTGAACCTCGTATCCACGTCCCTCATGACCAGAGGGACTGCATTGTCGGTAATATGCGCTTGCACAAAGGTGAAACCTCCGAAATAAGCAAGATCAATCTTATTTTCATGGAACAGTTCAAGCAGCTTGTTGTAGCTTTCAGGAATAATTAATTCATAGGACACTCCTGTTTCTCCGGCAAGATACTCAAATAACGGACTATAATGCTCAATCAGTTTTTCCCTGCTTTCATCCGGCAGGATGCCTATCCGCAGTTTTGAAAAAGTACCATCATCGTCGTTTTTATTTGAAGTACATGATACAAGAACAGTAAGTATCAATATAATTATCAGACAATATCCAGTATTTTTATAAAAATTTGCCATTATTGAATTCATTGATAAAAGGGGATTATCAATATATTCCTCACTGACCTGTTATCTGATTGAGTGGTGTCAGGTCTACACATTTTACAAAATTATTCTCTCAATAAATAAGTGGTGTCACAAAAAAAACAGGAAGTTCTAAAACTTTCAACCCTGTCCCTGATAAAAAAGTATAGAACATTAACTGGTTATCGGGCAAGGAAATAGTAACGACAGCGGGAAGGTGGGGAAGTTAAAACAACGACATGGGTGACACTACCCATTAATGTGTCAAAGTGGACCGATTAAAAGGACAATAATATAATCGACATTTTTTACAGAAATCTCTGGGGTCAACTGTCTAACGCAGACGTCACTGACGAGTGCTTGTAGAATGTTTTATAGCTAAAAAATAATTTGCACTATAAAAGTTAAACAAAAGCAATTCAATCACCACTGGCACTCGTTCATTGTGCACTTGTTATACTCCAGTGGTACAGTATGCTGAGGAATTTATAAATACCCACGGTATTCTTTTATTAGCCTCAGCCATACCATGGCTTTTCATCCATTTCCACTTGTAAACCAAACAACAATTTATTGAACCCGCTAAACAAATCAACAACTGCCATTAATTCGAGAATCCCTTCATCATCCAGTCCTAACTTCCGCACCGCAGAAGTATGAACCTCAAGTCAGTAATCGCATCCCATCGTGGCAGATACTGCTACTGCGATGATTTCCTTTGTTAAATTGTCGAGTTTGCCTGTTTTATCGTGCATGATCGCTTTGGTTTTGTTCCAGGTCGTTTCTAAATAATGTGGCTTGTGAGCCATGATCTTATACATATTTGGGACAAAATCAATTCCTAGCGATTCTTTTATTTCACTATAGATTTTTTTGACGTTTCCAGTTGCATTTTCTTCATCAATCATCTTAATTGAAGCCATTATGACTTTCCTTTATTTTTTCATTATGTATAATGTTAGAGTTCAGCGGCGCGCTTTAGCGTGTCCGCTGGAACGAGCAGTTCTTCTTGCCGGTGGCCGCCATTTTCAATCTGATATGTTTTCCTCTTTCTTCTGCTGAGATTTTTGACTGAATCGCTCGCAGTGCAGATCGCATATGGTAGCTACTTTGCTATGTTCAAAGGATATGTTACAGGGCAAATTAAACTTTGTTTTTGTGTTCATAACCCCGGCAACTTCCATGCCTTCAATTACTTTACAATCAGTTCCTTTTACTGAATCGCGTATAGTCTTAAAAGCAGAATCACATCCTAAAACTATCACTGAATCATATTTCTCCACATATTCCCTGAATTTGCTGCGTTGCCGCGATGTCCATAAACAAAGAAAGAATTTCTGAATAATACCGCCCTTAAACCATTTTGTTTTCACTCCTTTTTCTTTCAATTGAGATTGAAATTTTGCAATGTGTCTCTCAAGAGGAGGCGAGGTTAAATAATTGCTGAAGAATTGGATAAAGGGTTTGTTTTCCTTCATAGCAAAACTCGCTCCTGCGCACATATTACATGCAACGATCAATGCAGAATCTAAACCTTCAACTTTAGACATTACATCTAATTCTTCGAGATGAATCGGCATTTGTCATTCCTCCTTTAGCATTAAGGATCAATGCCAAATCAGAAATTGTGAATTGCCCGGCTTTATCAGGATACAAATTATCCCTTCTTTCTTAATCTCTATTTATCACTAAATAATTATCCTGTCCATTAAAATATTTTGTTAATTTTATAAATCAACCTTATGATAATGTTAAGCGGGAACAGAGGGGATTATTGATTAACATTTGTACTATTGCAGGTTTAAAGCGCAATTCCTTACGCTCAACATATTGCAGAACTAGAGGTTCTGGTAGAAGTTTTTTGTATTACAACCAGCTCCGGGGGAAGGAGTATCTGACTCGACTTGAAACCTCCATTCACTTCCCTGACAAGGTCACATAGATCCTTTAAATGGGTGACCACACACACAAGAACTGTTAATTAACTTGACACATGTGTAAATGTGTGTTAGATTTAAATACTTACATTCCTTGTAAATTATCATCTACTAACAAACTAACAATCTATTTCAGATAGCGCGAGATGCTATATGGAGGAGACGGTAAATGCGTGAGACATATTAAAGCTCCGGATATTTATGTAAATACCGGGGCTTTTTGTTTTTTTACGGATAATCAAAAAATATTCAATTTTAATAAATCAACAAGGAGAATTAATATGAGAATCAGGGGAATGAATTATCTAAGGGCCTTCCTTGCAGTCTTACTTTTATTATTACCATCAATTACCTCTGCAGATGTTACACAGACAATCAACTATCAGGGGTATATAACTGACACGGACGGCAATGCGTTGAGCGGGACCGGTGACATTACGTTTTCTCTATATGATGTAGAGACGGAAGGGACGGCCTTATGGTCCGAGACGCAGACGGTCACAATTAATAATGGCGTGTATAGTGTTGTGCTCGGTACCGTGGACATGTCAGGCAATCCCCTGGACCTGCCGTTCGATGCGCAGTACTGGCTCGGTGTTAAGGTCGGCACGGATGATGAGATGACACCGAGGATGAAGTTTGCGGCCGTCCCATATGCGTACAGGGCTGTGATCGCTGAGAGCGTAGCCGCTAACGCAGTCGCATCATCGAACATTGCAGCCGATGCTGTTACTTCAGGAAAGATAGCGACAGGCGCGGTGACATCGGGCAAAATAGCCGCCTCCGCAGTCGGTTCTAACGAGATAGTGGACGGCTCGATAATAGCTTCAGATATAGCATCCGGAGTGATACCTGACGGGCATTCACTCGATGCTGCGGACGGTAGTCCAGTGGATGCGGTTTATGTAGACAACAATGGAAAGGTAGGCATAGGCACAACAGATCCGGGTTATAATCTGGATGTTCAGTCAAGTGAATTTATGCCCAAGATCAGGCTCAAGAATACGAATACGGGATCAGGCGGCCATGCAGGATTAATGATTGACAGGGGGAGAAGTACATCTGAGGCCTCGGTTTCTTTCCAGACCAATGGAGTGGAAACATGGAAGATCGGTATGGATAATGAGCCCTTAGGCACGCAGGGTGACTTTGTTATTAAACAGACAAACAATGGGGCAGCGGAGGTTACTGTATCAAGTGACGGCAACGTAGGCATCGGCAAGTCCAATCCCTCCACTGCGCTGGATGTTGCGGGGACAGTAACTGCCAATGCGTTTGTAGGTGACGGGTCCGGATTGACTGGCATTTCGCTCTGGTCTTCAGATGCGTACAGTTCCTGGATGCCTGTGGAGAGGGCAGGATTTTCGGAGGGAGCAGCAACAAACACTTCCCTGGTTCTTGACCCATCCGGCACACCATATGTTGCCTTTAAAGATACGTCTCCTGCCTTTGGCGGCAGAGCGGTTGTGATGTATTATCATCCGTATCTTACCCAGTGGACAATTCTCGATGTTCCTTCTGCGGGGGAAGTCTCCTCTGTCTCACTGGCTATTGATGCGGCAGGTGTACCATTTGTGGCTTACAACGATGCGAGCAATGCCGCCAAACTTACAGTAAAGCGCTATAACAGCAGCAACCAGAGCTTTGAAACCGTGGGCGCAGCAGGTTTTTCTGCCGGAGCAGCAGATTTTATTTCACTGGCGCTGGATCCATCAGGAGCACCGGTAGTGTCCTTTCAGGATCAGGCGATTCCTTCGTGGGGAGCTACTGTCATGCGCTACAACAACAGCACCTCTCAATGGGAGACCGTGGGCGCAGCAGGCTTTAACGGGAGGTATGCTCAATCAACTTCCCTGAAGTTAGACACAGCAGGAAATCCCTTTGTTGCTTTCACTGAAGCTGATGACGGCCCGCTCAAAGCAACAGTTATGGGCTATAACAACACTAACGGACTATGGGAGTTGATAGGTCAGAGGGGATTTGCTGAGGTGAACCCGGATGTTCCATTTGTGCCATTTGCACTTGATGCGGCAGGCACACCATATGTGATTTATCAGGACGTCATTAATGGAGGCAAGGCAACCGCGATTCGCTACAACAGCAGCTCGTCCCAATGGGAGACAGTAGGCATCCCCGGTTTTTCGGGCGCTTCTGTAGAGCATACATCTCTGGCCATGGATGCGGCAGGCACGCCCTATGCGGCCTTCTCTGATTATGGAAATTACAAACTAACGGTTATGCGTTATAACAGCACTACCACTCTCTGGGATATGATCGGCAGTCCAAATTTTTCTGCAGGACACGCTGCATTTATCTCCTTGGCGCTTGATGGATCGGGGACCCCATACGTGGCATACAGCGATGGGGGGAATGGCAGTAAAATGACGGTCATGAAGGAGACTGTGACAGATGTACTGCTGACAAATGAAAATATCGGCGTTGGGGTACAGGAGCCATCAGAGGCCGTAGACGTGGCAGGCACGGTAAAGGCGACCACATTCACCGGGGACGGTTCAGCGCTTACAGGCCTTGACTGGAACAATATAACGAACGTCCCGGCCGGATTGTCGGTAGACGAGACCGGGCTCCTTACAGAGCTTGACCCCCAGGTGGGCAACAATCTTACCAATTATGTTCCCAAGTGGAACGGAACAGCCCTGGTGTCAGGGAAAATTTTTGAGAGCGACAACGGCAATATCGGTATCGGCACAACTGAACCTGGAGCAAAACTGGATGTGAACGGCGTAATGAAGGCGGGAACAATTTTTAGTTCCGCTGTTATAGCTGAAAATGCGATGCTTACCAATACCATCATGCCTTTAAGTGGTTCTGGCTCTCTCATCACGGTTGACGGCGATATCAAGGCCGATAGCGTAGAAGCTGATGCCATGCATGTCAAAGGCGAAGGTGGCTTCGCAGGTGAGCATGTTGCCATTTTCGAGAATTCTTCAACCGGGACAACGGGGGACGGCATAGCGATCAAGATCAACAAGGAGGACTTGAGCTCGGAAAATAACTTTGTGACTTTTTATAATGCGTCGGGTTCGGTAAAGGGGAGGATTGAAGGTTTTAACGTTAATACAGACTATGTGTCGAGACTTGCAGAGATAGTAGCAGAAGAACATTATTCTAAATATGATCAAATGTTCAGTCTGGTCAAGGATAGTAAGAAAACCCTGGATGATTATAATAATGTTGCTATAGCAGGTTGGGGAGATTTGGCGGGTCTTTTTCTTAGCAGTAGAAAAAATATTACGGGGAAAATTCTTAATATTACAACAGGGCTTACTATTACAGCACCAGAACTGACTGAAACAGGTGTGCAAAAAATAAAAGATCTCGCTGTCTGGGCTGATACAAATAACCTCTGGACCTTTGTCCCAAAATCTCCCTTTGAAGCCGCAATAGCAGCAAACATGCTTAATATAAGAGCAATTGCACACCACGGAGGTGTAACCTACGGCTCAAAAGGCGCGGACTATGCCGAATGGCTGCCCAAATTGGATCCAGAGGAAAAGATTGTTTTCTGCCAGATCGTCGGGGTTCATGGCGGCAAGGTCACCAAGGAGACCGAGGGTGCGGACAGTATTATGGTTATATCCTCCACCCCGATCGTGCTTGGGAACACCCCCCCTGAGGGCGAAGAAGATAGTTACGTAAAAGTCGCCTTTATGGGACAGGCCCCTGTACTGATCCGGGGTACAGCAAAACCCGGAGATTATATCATCCCTTCAGGACTTGATGACGGTATCGGTGTCGCCATCAGCCCGGAGAGTGTTACCCTTGAAGATGTCCCGAAGATACTCGGCAGGGCCTGGTCTGAAGCAGATACGTATGGGCTTAATATAGTAAATGCCGCCATAGGACTCAAGACAAGCGAACTGGCGGGCCTTATGAAAAAACATGAGCAGAAAATAACCGAGCAGGATAAGAGGATCAGTGACCTGGAAGAAAAGCTAGAAAGCTTGACAGAACTGATTATGAAATAGAGAAATTCTGAAAATGATGAAATATAAATCACATTGGGTACTTCTTGTGTCTGTTATGATCATATTCATAACTTCTGCTGTATGTGATGCCGCAGTACAGACAAGCGACGTCATATCAGTGGGCGGCGGCAGCACCGGATCAGCCCATTTTTTAATAGAGCATACAACCGGGCAATCCTCTGCCATAGGAAATTCTTCAACCAGGAGCTACCTGAACTTCGCGGGCTTCTGGAATGCGATCTCCGGAAGGCCGGGAGTGGACTTTCATGCATCAGGCTCCGGCGACAACTACCCCGAACCCGGATTCAGGGCGAGCCTTACCCTTGACGTCAGTACAGGTTCCCCGGACACGGGCTGGTTTGATTATTACTACACCAAACTGAGGCTGAATGTTGAGAGCACAAATATAACAAGCATGCTTGCATCTGAAGGTTCACTAAACATTGAAGCTGTATGTACTGTAAACAGTGCGGCAGGATATACATGTAACGTAAAAATAATAGAGGGCAGCCCGGACAGTTTTGATCTGACAATATACAACCCGGACGGTTCAGTCTACTTTGAGTCAGGGAGCGCTCCGCTCGCAAATGGGGACTTTACCATTGCATCAAGCTCCTCAACACAATTTCAATTGACCACATACATAAGCCCTTCATTAGCGGGAAGCATAAGACCGGACTGCTCCGGCGGATGCCCATATGATCCGGGGACACTCGTGAACCTGGACGCTGAAGACAAAGCAGGCTATATATTCAGCAGCTGGACAGGATGCGACTCGGCATCCGGTAATATCTGCACAATGACCATGGACGCGAACAAGGACGTGACAGCCAATTTCGAGGAATGTCTCCAGCCCATACGAATAGGTGATGTCTATTATCAAACCATACAGGCCGCCTATAATGCGGCAGCTGACGGAGATACGATTGAGATACAGCTTCGCTCGATCAGCGAAGGACTTAATTTTGACCGTGACATATCGGTCTCCCTTTGGGGCGGGAACAGTTGCAACTATACAGAGGTCACAGGATTCACAACCCTTAACGGCAGCATGACGATCGGAAGAGGATCAGTAATAACTGAGAATATTATTTTGGAATAAATATACAAAAGGCGGTCATAAATATGAAAACAAAAAGAATATTTATATCAATAATGGCAATGATAGCTCTGTTTGCAATCCCCTCCTTATCACCTGCAGAAACAGGCATGGATATAGTTTACAACGAAACAGACCTTGGCAGCGGGCAATGGCAGTATGAATATACCTTTTATAATACCTCATCTGATAATGAGTCCCTCTTCGGGGTATGGTTTGATTTTTCACAGACCGCAGAGATAACAGGCTCTATCCTCATGACCGGATGGGACGGCACTACATGGGAAGGGACCCACACAACGGACACGATAAATACCTTTTCGAAATCTGCGGCCTATGACATACCTGCAGGCTATTCATTTGGAGGATTTGATTTTAGTATTGATCACAGGGCGGGGGATATTTATTATGAGGCCTATTTTGAGACCGGAAGCGGCACGAGCAGTATTACAGGTATGACGACTGCAGTGGCACCGGAACCTGCAAGTATTGTCCTCTTTGTAATTGGCGGGGCTGCCCTGGGTCTAAGGCTGTTCAAAAAGAGCTCATAAGGTCACATAGATCGTTAAGCCGTTTCTGTACAGGAGCAGAAGCACCCCGTCACCGGCCCTGATCTTTGAGACCACCGTGCGGTAATCATCTGTACTTCTGATCTTCTTTCTGTTGATCTCCATGATCACATCGTCTTTTCTCACTGCTTCTGCTGCCGGGCTGTCAGGACCTACAACGGTCACCAGGACACCGGAGACACGTTTTGAAATATTCAGGGATTGTCTCAATTCAGGTGTTATGTTTTGAACGGTTATGCCGTCAAGCACATTATCATATTTATAAGATCCTGAAGCAACCTTTATATCTGTGGGAAGTTCACCTATTGTCAGTGTAATGTTCTTTTCTATTCCGTCACGCAGGACAACTATCTCAACCTTTGAATCAGGCAGGGTAGCAGCAACCATGTTCCTGAGATTATCAGGCCCGTCAACATCCCTGCCGTCATAACGGACAATTACATCACCTCTCTCCAGCTTTGCCTTTTCCGCTGGGCTGTCCCTGATCACCCCGGCAACAAGCGCGCCCCTTTGCTCCTTCAATTTAAAGTGCTCTGCAAGCTCTTTTGAGACCGGCTGAATCGAGACGCCGAGCCAGCCGCGGGTTACCTTTCCTTCCTTGATAAGGCTCTTCATAACAGCCTTGGCCATATTCGTCGGGATCGCAAACCCTATTCCCTGATACCCTCCTGAGGTGCTGAATATGGCGGTATTGATCCCCACGATCTCTCCCTTGATATTTACAAGTGCGCCGCCGGAATTCCCGGGATTGATCGGCGCATCGGTCTGGATAAAGTCCTCATAATCGGCAATGCCGACATTGGCCCTGCCTTTTGCGCTCACGATCCCTGACGTAACGGTCTGGCTCAGACCGTAGGGATTGCCTATGGCAATGACCGTCTCTCCTACTTTAAGATCATCGGAATTACCTATCCTTACGACAGGCAGATCACCGTTATCTATTCTGATTACTGCAAGGTCAGTCTTCGGGTCGGCGCCGATCACTTTTCCTTTGAATTCTCTCTTGTCAGAGAGCTTTACTATTATTTCGTCCGCGTCCTTGACAACATGGTTGTTCGTAAGGATATAGCCGTCTTTGTCGACTATGACCCCGGAGCCCAGCCCTGACTGCTTGTATTCTCTCGGGTGCTCAAAACGGCCGAACTCATCTCCGAAGAACCTTCTGAAAAAGGGGTCATCGAAAAAGGGAGACCCGAACCCATGGGCCTTCACCGTCTTTGTTGATGATATATTTACAATGGAGGGGGTCACGCTCGCTACCAGCTCAGCCATCGCCTGATTTGTCCGGGACAGAACATCAATGGATTCCTGTGAGATCCGGGGCTGGATCTCGACAGACAGACCATTATTCGTTGAATCCATCTGAAATGAGATCCCGAGACCGATGATCATACCTATTGTTATAAATAGAGCTGCCGCTGATATTTTCTGCCTTTTCGTCATCTGACTTACCCTTTTCCTGTAATTTTTCCGCTTATGTATTTTATTATTATTTCGTTTTAATGGTGAGCGGGAACGCAGGTTCTCCGCTCACCCTGTACTCACATTTTGTCCTGAATGCACTATTCAGCTTTTATAGTGATCTTCTTTTTCGTTTCTATCGCCTTTGCACTCTTCGGGACATTTATTGTCAGAACGCCATTTTTGAAATGTGCCTCAGCCTTGTCGCTTTCGATCTCAACAGGAAGAGGGATGATACGGCTGAATGATCCGTATGAACGTTCCACATGGTAATAATCTTTACCCCTGTCCTCTTTTTCCTCTTTCTTTGCACCCTTGATCGTAAGAGATTCCCTGTTCAAGCTCACGTCTATATCCTTATCGTCCATGCCGGGCAGTTCAGCAGACACCTTAATTTCCTTATCCGTCTCGGAAACATCAATATTCGGGCTGAATGGTCCTGCCTTACGCCCTTCAAACGGCTCCATACTGAATCCGCTGAAAAAGTCGTCAAAGAGCGCATCCATTTCATCATGCAGCCGCTCAACAGGATGTCCGTCTCCCCTTCTCACAGGCACGCTTCTTTTTTTAAAAGGAACAATATCCCTCAATCTCATATGAAACACCTCCTTTGTTATTCGGCCTTAACAGGGATCTTCCGGGTCTTTGCGGTCTCGGCCTTTGGAAGCGTTAGTCGCAGGACCCCGTTTTTGACTGTCGCCTCTATCTTCTCCCTGTCAATTTCATCAGAGAGTGTAAATGTCCGCTGGTAATCCCCGATGCCGTATTCAGCGGAAACCAGCCTGTGGTTTTCGGGCATTTCCGGCTCGACCGTCCCGTAGATCGTGAGGACATTATTGTCCAGTGTGATATCGAGCGATTTCTCGTCCACCCCGGGCATATCCGCAACAAGAAACAGATTGTCCTTCTCCTCTACAATGTCAACAGGCGGAGCATACAGTCTTTTTGACCTTGTCCGCTCAAGGCCTTCTTTGACCTCAGCCTCTTTTTTTTGGACCTCTTTAGTTGCTGTTTCCATTAAGTCACCTCCTTAGCTTGATTTGATCTCGATCTTTCTCGGCTTTTCTGCTTCTGCCCTTGGCAGAGTCAAATACAGAACGCCCTTTCTGAACTTTGCACTGACCTTATCAGATTCAATGTTAAAGGGAAGTTCAATGACCTTTGAAAACTCCCCGCTCCACCTTTCCCTGCGATGATAAGACTGCTCGCCCTCAAGTTCATCAGCCTTGCGGGAACCACGCAAAGTGACTAGCTTGCCGGTAACAGTTATATCAATACTGTCCGGATCCAGACCCGGGATCTCCGTTGTTATCACTGAGTCATCAGATGACACCCAGGTATTTACCGAGGGAAAATCTGATGAACGACCTCCGTCACCCCACATTGCACGATGCATCCTCTCGAATTCATCCAGAGGGTTCCAAAACCAGTTTCTGTTGTTTGAAAATAACATGTTTATCAACCTCCTTCCTGAGTCATTAAGGTTAAACACTCTTTTCGAGCGTCTTTCAAATATGACGTTTCTATTTTCATTGTATCACCAATTCGTTCCATCTCCAATAGATCTGTCACCAATTTTTCAATTCTTGAATAGCAAACAAAATGCCAGATAATATTCTTATAATTTCTATTTATTTCTAACAGGTTAGCAATAAAAAAGAGACTGACAAGTCAATATGTCCCAAAAATATATAGGGCTCTTTGACCTATAGGACAATATGATCCGGTTGTTATTAAACAGATAATCAAATACCGAAACAACGAGTTCAGATCTCTATCTTTTCAGTTCCGTATGAGGGCGTTGTAATCCAGTTCTTTAAGTGTTTCCTTTTTAAGAGACTTGTTTCTCACTGGATTCACTGATATAGTTTTATTAAAAGCAGTATTAATTTTTTCTTTTGAATAAATATGGCATGGAATCATTAAAAAATAAATTTCCTTATTTACCTGAAAGAATAGAGGGTCTCGGTCAGCTGGCGTATAATCTCTGGTGGAGCTGGAACCCGGCAGCAAGGATGCTGTTCAAGACCCTGGACAGACCGGCATGGAAAGAAAGTGTCCATAACCCTGTCAGGATGCTGCGTGAAATACCTCCGAAGATCCTTGATGCCGCTTCGCTGAATACCCATTATCTTATCCATTATGATGAAGTGATTTCCGAGTTCCGGTCGTATATGTCTTCAACGTCATGCTGGTTCACCGAGAACATCAGCGGCGCGTCATGCAAACCCGTTGCGTATTTCTCAGCAGAATACGGCCTGCATCATTCACTACCCTTTTATGCAGGCGGACTCGGATTTCTGGCCGGTGATCATATCAAAGAATGCAGCGACCTGGGTATCCCGCTGGTGGCAGTGGGGTTTATGTATCCTGAAGGCTACTTCCATCAGCGGATTCGTGTTGACGGATGGCAGGAGCAGATCGATGAAGTGCTTGACAGGGAAGCGGCCCCTGTCAGCAGGATAATTGATGACAGTGGAGATCCATTAATACTGCAGGTCCCTTTTCTTGATCCGCCGGTTTTTGTGACTGTCTGGAAAGTGGATGTCGGCCAGGTGCCGCTTTATTTGATGGATACAGATATAGAGCAGAACACCCCCTGGAACAGAGAAATATCGTCACAGCTTTATACAGGAGACATGGAACGTCGTCTCCTGCAGGAATATGTTCTGGGCATTGGAGGAAGCATGGTCCTCAATGCGCTTGGTTACCACGATTTCATTCTGCATCTCAATGAAGGTCATACTTCATTTGCGCTCCTTGAACACCTCAGGAAAAATATAGACTCCGGCAGAGCATGCGATGATGCTATGGAATATGTGCGCAAAACCTCCATTTTTACGACCCACACACCGGTACCTGCAGGACATGATGTATTCCCTTTTTCATTAATGGATAAATACTTCAGCTCATACTACACACTCTGCGGCATGAGCAGGGAGTCTTTCCTTCAACTGGGTGTCAACCCGGAAACACCGGGAGCGGGTTTTAATATGGCTGCTTTGGCGCTCAGACTGACCGCATTTCATAATGGGGTAAGCAAAAAACATGGTGAAGTCTCCCGGCACATGTGGAGATCTATCTGGCCTGACAAAAAAGAAAATAAAATACCCATCGATCACATTACAAACGGTATCCATGTCGGTACATGGATAGAACCTAAAATAGAACTGCTTTTCAATGAACACCTCGGCAGGATCTGGAAAGACCATCATGACGATCCGGAATTATGGGGCGTTGTGGACAATATACCGGATAAGGACCTCTGGCAGATCTATATGTGGCTGAAGATAAAACTTATCAATGCAATGAGGGACCAGGCCCGTCAGCGATGGATCGAAGACGGCGCTAATCCTCTCAATGTGGTCAGCAGCGGCACCCTTCTTGACCCTCTTACGTTTACCATCGGATTTGCCAGGCGATTTACCGCATACAAAAGGGCGCACCTCATTTTCAGTGACATTGAACGGCTGAAAAAAATACTCAATAACAAATGGCGGCCTGTGCAGATCATCTTTGCAGGCAAGGCCCACCCCGCAGATGAGAATGGGAAGAGGATCCTGCAGCGCGTTTTCAACGCGGCATGTGACCCCTGTCTTGGCGGGAGGATCGGCTTTGTTGAGAACTATAATGAACAGCTTGCCCAGTACCTGGTGCATGGGGTCGATCTGTGGCTGAACAATCCGGTACCCCCTCTGGAGGCGTCGGGAACAAGCGGGATGAAGGCAGCGCTGAACGCGGTTCCACAACTGAGCATACTTGACGGATGGTGGATGGAGGGATATAACGGCAGGAACGGCTGGGCCTTTGAGGGTACCGGTAGTGATGAAAAAGACGCTGAGGCAATTTACGGACTGCTTGAAAAAGAGATCATCCCTTTATATTACAAACAGGATGAGGATGGGGTTCCTCATGAATGGGTAAAGATCATGAAGGAGGCCATCAAGAGTACCGGGCCTCATTTCAGCGCACGGCGGATGGTCAAGGAATATGCAATGAAATTTTATAAGTATGCGCTTGACACGAACCAAACATGAAGGCCAAGGACATATAAATCTTCTTTACCGCTCAATTACATAGAACACATCGCCGCCGCTTTCAAGCCCGTATTCCGTCTGCACCTGCAATCTCTTTGTCAGATCATAGCGCAGACGGACAGTGTTTACAGGTTCGAACAGGCCGATACCGTAACTTAGATACAACTTCGGCGACAGGTATTTTCCGATAAAGAGTGCGGACTCCTCAGGTTCTTCACCTGTTTCAATCTCAACATCCTCCACTCCGAATGCTGCCCCTATTTTCTTTGCAGCGAATCCACCCGCGCTCAAACCCGCTGAAAGCGCGGCCCCGTAAAGCTGGTTTCCTTCCGAGCTCGACAGCTGTCTCATGGGCCGCCCGTACAGAATATAAGAGAGCGCGTCAGACTCATCCATGGAAGGTTCAGAGTAAACATGAAACCCCGGGGCCTTGAGGGTGCCCTGAACATTTACACCGGCAGTCACATCACTTATTTTTCTAAAGGCCCTTATGTCAAGTCCGGGATCATCGATAAGCCCTACAAATATAAGCCGGCCTTTTTCTATTGTAAGATCCTGACCGTATGCCTTGTATTTACCCTCCACTATATGAAACTCACCCTGCCCCTGCGTAACCTTGCCGGGCTGCTCCGTCAGATCGATACCTCCTCTTATGCGGCATGTGAGTCCGTAACCGCTGAATCTGACATTATCACCGAGTGAAAGCTTTAATTTTCCTCTTACGGACCATTCCCCCTCTTTCTCACTTATTGGCATGTCTACGACTATCACGTCCTTTGACGGTAAAACAGCAAGCGATATGTCCGGGGGTTCCACTTTGGCCTGCGGAATTTTCAGTGAGCCTGCAAGATCGATCATTTTGTCTTCGATCCTTAGATCAAGATCAGGTGATACGATCATCCAGGTGCCTGGTATTTTAACGGCCTCGAAATTCTCCCCCTGGATCCGTAACTTAGCTGATGGGGTTTTTTCTTTATGCAGTCCGACTGTTCCGTTAATGGCTGCATATCCGCTGCCGGACGACAGTCGTCCGTCGATCGCAACTGTTCCTTTTTCATCAGCCTTTAAGCTTACGTTGATATCCCTTAGTTTCAAGCCCACACCGGGAATGTCAGCTGTCCCTTCCTGTAATATCATCTCCCCTGTTACGGCTGTCTCTGCGAGTGTTCCGGCAATCTTGATCTCTGCATCTACAGTTCCTGAAGCTTTATTGACCTTCGGTAAAAATACAGGTATCAGGTCAAGATTATTCAGCTTTGCTTCAGCATGGCCGATGATCTGCTGAGCAGGCAGTGCTGTTATGCCGGGCATGAACCCGGGAAGATTTATGCCTCCCTGTATATGTCCTCTGCCGGGGAATATCATCTCGGCATTTGCGTCCAGCGCTCTCTCGTTGAGAATGATGTCGACCCTTGATCTTCCAATCAGGAGATCATTATGTTCACCATCCGCCTGATAATATACCTTCCCTGAAGGCATAATAAATGAAACATTCCCTGACATGATTCCTTCAGGAGCGTACAATATTTGACCGCTGCCGCTGAGGACCCCTTCAGTTTCAATTGATGGAAGGGAAATATATTTTAGAACTGAAAGGGGGAGATCAGTCAAAGAAAACCCGGCCTTAACACCTCCAGTCCTGTCCCATGAGGTCTGCAGACAGAGATCTGTGTCATTACTGGTCATGCATAGTGATTCAGAACCGGCTTTATCCCTGGATACGGATAAGGAAGCAGGTTCTCTGAGAGACCATCTGCCGAAACTGCCGGCATCAAACAGTGCGCTGTTAAGCCGCCCTGTCCAGACCTCATCCTTATATCCTCCGGTGATCAAAAGCGCTATGCTCTGTTTGTCCATTGCCGCATCCATTACCGCATCCATGTAAATGGAATGGGCGGGCCCCCCTCCACTGCCTTTAAGCGAAACCGTCTTGATCCTTTGTCCGTTAATTTCGATATTGGCCGCAGTGATGTCCAGCAATGACTCTTTTTCACCTTTTGTATCTATGTCAACAACGGCCTTGACACGTTCAGCGCCATAGGTATCATATGATACTGCCCCTGCATTGATACTCCCTTTTATTACAGGATACGATCTGCTGCCGATGACAGAACCACTGCCTTCGATCGCTCCCTTTACCTGCGGGACAAGATCTCCTGCATCACGTATATGCGCCTCCCATTTTAGTGACCAGTCATCAGCCACGCTGCCTGAAGCAGACAGATGTGATCCGCCCGAACTGACCTCCAGAGCTGACAGTTTCAGATATGCGTCAGTTGCGGACAAACGCGCATGCGCTTTTAACTGCCTTTCCCTTAACTGTCCTTCTACGGTCACTTCTGACGGTTTGACTGTCAGCACACCCTTTTCATATTGTCCGGAGGAATGAACGGTCATGTCCATTGATCCCTGCCATTGCGGCCATTGGGTCCCCGGGTTCAGATCTTCTGTGTTCATTTGAAATGACCAGCTGATATCAGGCTGCCAGCTTACAGCGCCATTGCCGGTCAGGATACCATTTAATATATGCATGTTAAGAGATGCTATAGTTGCATTCGTTTCAGACCCATACCCGCTGACAGCGCCGGAGAGGGGCAGGTCGGGCCATGTCCTGTTGAGCTTTAGAGCATTGAATTCCCGTACAGAGAGATTCCCCTCCCACCTGAGGTTTTTTATGATGTCACTGACCTTCATGCTCACGCTGCAATAAAAAGGAGTGATTATGTCCTGCGTTATCTTAAGAAGTTTTAAACTGCCCGCAATCTCTCCCTGCCCTGCTATCTTTTCATATTCCGGAACACGAACTTCCCATGATGCGGCGATACTCATGGGGTAATCCCCGCGGGGGGATATCTTTCCCTTTGCGCTCAGCCCAAGTCCGGGCAATTCCAAATCCAGCCTGTCAATTCGTATGGCCCTCGGGCCCATGGTCCCTTTCAATGAAACCGTCTGAATATGAAGAGGATCACTCTCACCGCTTTGCCTGATGGATATATTATTAATAACCGCTTCCTTAATGACGATCTTCAGCGGGACAGTGACCTCCGGCAAGTGCGAGGCAGGTTCGGCCTCTTTGGTTTGTGCAGCTGCAGCTATGCTTACCCCCTCTGCCTTCAGGCTGGATATACGGGCTTCCATAAGCATCAGACGGGAAGGTTTCCAGTCCAGAGCGAACTCATCCACAGCATATGATGATTCCCCTGATCTGTAACGTACGCCCCTTATTTTCATGGGCCCTGACAGCCTGCCCTCTGCAGACCTTATGGATAATCCGGGAACAGAATCCGTCACGTTAGCTATCAGCCATTGCAATCCTGATTCAGTATGCATGAGATACAGAATTGCTGTGACGCATACAAAAATAATAAATGAACCCGTTATTAATAAAACCCGTTTCATAGGTCAGGCCCCACAACCAAATGAATACGCCAGTCCTTTTGCGATTCGGACAGCGGGAAGGCCAGGTCGATCCTCACCGGTCCCACAGGAGACTTCCACCGTATACCAAACCCTGCTCCCGACTCGATGGGGTCCGAGATCGAATCAATTGCATTGCCTGCATCATAGAACAGAGCAGCACTCCAGTTCCCGATGATCTTATGTTCATATTCAATGCTCCCTGCAAGAAGGTGCCTGCCCCCTGCAACATCGCCGTTTTCATCCTTCGGGCCGAGTGATTCATAATCATAACCTCGCACACTATTATCTCCTCCTGCAAAGAATCTGACAGATGGAGGCAGTTCCGAGAATTCACTCATAATAGAAGTCCCAGCTTCACCGCGCATAATTATCCTGCTGCCGGCCCACAAACCGCGTATATATTTAATTTGAGACTGAAACTGCAGAAAGGATGTATCTGACACAAGCCCTTCATTGGCGCCATGAATATCAAGATATATCCTGAGTCCCTTTTTTGTATTAACAGGATTATCAGCCCATATTTTTGTCCAGCTGATTCCCGGCATAAGGAGAGTGGTCCGCCCTTCATCACTGGCAACATCAAAATCCTCCTCCTCAAAGTTCAGGTACATTGACTCTTTCCAGCCATATCTCAAATGATCGAACTGCGCGCCTGCAAATATTTTTTCGCTCTCGCTCGTATCTGTGTCTTCCCGCGATATCCCGCCGGTAAAGGCAAGTCTGTCTGTACGCGGGTCCCTGAGAGGAATGGTATACCTCCCGGTGATACCTGAGTTGATCTCTGATGCCTTTAATGCAAGGCCAAACCGGTGTCCATCCTTATTTATTCTGGTTATTTCCCACACAACACTTCCCCTGAATCCAGTGTCAGTTCCATAACCCAGACCAAACTTGTATTTATTTCGTTTTTGCGGGATGAGTTTGACCTCTATGGGCACTTCAAGACCTTCAGCCTGCTCAATACGCGGCATAACCTCAACGGACTCGAAATAGTCGCTGTTGGTCAAGGCTTTCTGAAGGTTAAGTATCATGGATACTGCATAGGGTTCTCCTTTGCTGAAAGGGACAAAACGGGCAAGGAATTCCTGACTGAATACGTCCTGTATAAAGGTCACATTACCAAAACGAAACTGCGGCCCTGTGTCAAAATCAAGGAACACATCTGCGGTCCCTTTTTCTGTATGCACCTCAATTCTGCTTTTAACCATTTCAGGGTTAAGGAATCCGAAATTCATTGCTGTATCGAGAAGGAGACGCTTGGTCTCTTCATATTGCTGATGGTTTAATATCCCTCCTTTATGAACAGGGATATTTTCAATAAGTCTTCTGAAGCTTTTATGGTCACGGCCTTCCCCTGTGATCGAGATCTCAACATTATCGATGATGACCGGATCCCCGGGGGTTATTTTATAGATGGCAT
>CBFDEG010000030.1:0-24552 GCA_965603765.1 uncultured bacterium
GATTTATGTCCCATTCGAAAGTTTTTCCAAATCCTCTATCAAAACTTGGTTTAACACCGTGATGAGTTAGATACCACACTTCAAAAGGAACCCTGCCGTCGCTTGCGAGAGCTTTCCATATATGGACCTGATAGGGAACTGGATGTGTGGCAAGGATCACTAACATAATATGGTCAATTTGCTCCAGGGCCGGGGCACCCAAGTAAATCATTGACAATTTCGTGCACTGTATCTCTAAATGCGGGAAAATAGAAATTCTCGATACCTTCCCTGTGTCCTCTGGGGAGATTAAGTGCTTTTAGAATTCCTCTTTTAATATCATCCTGATCGTTTGGATCAACCTGGATTATTAATTGCTGTGCATCGGGATCATTTACCTCAGAAACATCTACAAGACGACAACCTACAACAGGAATTCCACAAGCTAATGCTTCTAAAAATACAAACCGGAAGGGATATCGATCGAAATGTTTATTGCTTCCAGTCATGGCAAAAACATCGGCTAATCTGTAATGGTCAGCCTTTTCGCTGTCAGGGACATATCCTGTGAACATTACCATATCTTCAACGCCAAGCGCAGCGGCTTTCTGAAGCAGCCTTTCGCGGTCAGGGCCGTCGCCCACTATAAGATAAGTGATTTTCGGTATCTGGTTCTTTAGTCCAGGGAGAACTTCAAGGACTTCATCAAATCCTTTATTCCTCTCGTAATAAATATTATCCAGCCGACCTGCCGTCATAATTACGATTTTATTTTTAATGCCATACTGTTCGACAAGATCGGCTCGTTTCGGGCCTGTTCCATATTGTGATTCATCAATACAGTTCGGTAAATAATGAAATTTTGCGTGTTCAAGTCCGGCCCATTCAATCATGCGACGAGCTGTAAGCTTGCGTATAGATATAAATGCATCCAGTTTTCGACACAGAAAATTGGCACTCATATGTGGAGATGGATTCCATGCTTCAAAGCCGTAGGTAACAGGAACTACCTGGCACTTGAAAAAAAGTTTAAGTAAAAACGCAAATGGGAGCAAATGAAGATGACCGCAAATAATTAGATCTATATCAGATTCCTTCAATCCTGTCTTGAGGCAGGCTAATAAGTATCTAAACTTACTACCAATCGCCTCGGTTAAATAGCTTAACCTGGGCGGCATTTCTTCTAAATCATAAGTTGTGACACGTGGAATTGCAATGACATTATTTACGCGTGGATGTTCACACAGCGCTCTCAATAAATTCCTGTTATACAGTGCAATACCGCCGCGTCCACCATAGGCATCAGTAACCAGTGCCAGAATTTTGATTTTTTTGGCCAAAATAATTAAATGATCTCCTATTGTTTTTTTACGATCTCAATTTCAGGCAGAGGGAAAATAAATCCTACCCCTTTATCAATCATCTCTTTTTCTCTTACCAGAAACTCATCCCTGAAATGCCATGGAAGCACCAGATAGTAATCCGGGTTCATGGCCCTGGATTTTTCTTCACTAATGATCGGAATGTTCGTTCCGATAGTTCTGGCCCCGTCCTTGTCTGGATTGCGGTCAGACGCGTAATCGATAGTGGTATTATCAATGCTGCACCACTGTAGTATCGAGTTCCCTTTGGTTGAGGCGCCATACACGTGGATCTTTTTCCCTTCCCTTTTTAACCCTTTCAGTAGTGATGACAACTCTTCTTTATGTGCATTGATCCGGTCCTGAAAGTTCTTGTACGGCTTGTCCGTGTCAAGCTCAAGATCAAACTCCTGCTGTCTGACCTGCTTTACTGTCTGCTGAAATTCGTGGCTCTTGTATCTGAAATTTACTGCATGGGTCGCATAGCAGCGTATGCTTCCTCCGTTTATGTCATTGAACTCGACTTTGAAGACCTTCATTTCTCCTCTACCCAGGAGATTCTCAAGTACTGCGAAGCTGTAATATTCTAGATGTTCATGACAGATGGTGTCATATGAGTTCATTTTCAGCATGGCAGGCATATAGGACATCTCAAAGATCCAGATCCCGTCGTCACTCAGGATTTTTTTTACGTTCTTTACAAACGAAAGCGGGTCTTCAAGGTCATAGAACATGGCGATGGACGTGATGATGTCGATGCGTGCGCCGTCAAGCACACTATTGAGTTCAGCAGACGGGAAGATGTCCTGGATTACCGTAATGTTTCCTTTAACTTTTTGTGCTATATCTGAAGGGTCTACCCCGTACTTAATGAACGCATCAGGATAGTAATTTAACAAGGTGCCGTCATTACATCCTATGTCAAGGACTTGCGCGTTTTCCTTCCCGACGATCTCAGCTGCTATGGATGCAATTCCCGCCAAATGGTCGCGCATTGTCTGATTTGTGCCGGAGCGGTACCAGTATGACGAATATAACACTTCAGGCGGCACTGACGTGGCTGTCTGTAAAAGTCCGCATGCATTCTCGTCCATGGTCGGATCGCACCGGACAAGCTCTGTTGCTATCTTTCTCAATGGCGGGTTCTCTTTTCCCTCTTTCACAAAAGAACCCTGTAAATGTTGTTCTCCGAGGTCAATGACCTTGGTTAAGGCGGAAGAATTACAGATTCTGCATGTCTTTCGATACGTCAGATGCATGGTAGCCCTCCAATAATGAAATGCAGCAATTAATTATCATAAGAAAATATTTTATTGAGTTTTATGGTTCTCTTCCCAGTAGGATAAAATGTCTGAGAGAGATGTATCGAGTGAAATACGTGGAGTCCATCCTGTCTCTCTCGTTAGTTTTTGAGTGTCTCCGCAGACCCTTCTTTGTTCCGAAGCACGTATTCGTGACGGGTCCTGTACTATGGAGACGGGTATGCCGGAAACAGCAATAAGTCTGTCCAGAAGTAAACGGGTAGGGCGTTCTTTGCCTGAACATACATTGTATATGCTGCCGTTTGCCCCTTTTTGAAGTAATAGATCATACGCGCTTACAACGTCTCTCACATCGGTAAAGTCCCGTGTTGCATCGAGGTCGCCGACATTCAATACCGGCTCTTTCCGGCCCAGTTTGATCTCAATTATCTGTTTCGCAAAATTTGAAATAGCAAATCTGTCACTCTGCCCCGGCCCTATGTGCGTAAAAGACCGTGTCATGAGAATGTCAAAGGATCCGGTCTGACTCCATTGGTAGCAGAGCGCTTCAATAGCTGCCTTATTAACAGCATAAGGGCTCATCGGACGAAGCGGCTCTGTTTCTGAAATGGGCAGCTGCTCCGGCAGTGGAAAGCCATATACCTCACTTGATCCTACTTGAAGCACTCTGCCTTTAAACCCTGCATTCTTTAAGGCATTGAGCAGATTAAATGTACCCAGGAAACCGATCTCATAAGTTTTACGCTGATCTTCAAAAGATTCTTTTACTGTGGTGATCGATGCCAGGTTAATTACAAGGTCAGGCATAGTTCGCGTTACCAACGCATTGATTTTATTTTCATCCCGGATATCTGCATTATGTCCTGTTGCTGTAACATTATAATTATCAAGATAATATTGTTCTAAGTGACTGCCAACAAAGCCTGTTCCTCCGATAATAAGCATGTTTTTTTTCATAGAGACTTAAGACCTTCTTGGTATCTTACGGCGGTATTAGCCCAATCAGTTTTCTGAGTGTCAAATTGAGTTATATCGGACATCGCACACATAATTTATAAATGATCATAGATGGGTTGTGAGTATGGTGAAGAGTTTTTGGGATATTGCAGTAATGTCACTGCTCCGCCCTCTCAGTTACATAACTGATAATCTGACAGTCATATGTAAAGTTTGAATCTATTGTGCTCAACAGATGATCCGATAAATAACAGCAAAGATCCGATAGAGGTTGAATTTGTCGAGCTGTTCCTGAATAAACTGATATTGTAGTATGTTATATGAAGCAGGTCAACCGGCAATGAACGATATAATGATAACAGTAAATGGAATGTGATAATACATTGCTATCCGACAGAGATGTGATAGAATTTGTTTATTATGTTCTTGATTAATGTGTTTACATCCATTAGTATAACGGAAACAATCTAAAGGGTTACTTAGCGGTAGCAAGAATATACTTATTATATGGTAATAGCTTTTCTTGCTTTTATAATTTCATTTTCGGCTGTCCCGTTTTTAATATTGCTGGCAAACAGCAGTGGCGCCATTGCTGTCCCCGGTAAAAGGCATGTCCATTCTAAACCTACCCCTAAATTAGGCGGCATAGCAATTGCATCAACGGTTCTTGTTGTTTCTCCTTTTGTTTTTTCGATCGATAATATTACAGGTTCTTATCTGCTCTCTTCTGCTGTAATGCTAATACTTGGTATATTTGATGATATCCGAGGCGCTAACTGGAAGGTCAAGCTCGGGTTTTCGATCGTGGCCATATCAGTTTTTATGGCAGGCAGCGGGGTATGGATAACAGACCTGGGCGATCTTTTCGGTCTTGGCAGGATACATCTTGGCTACTGGGGCATCCCCTTTACGGTCATGGCGGTCTTTGGGGTTATTAATGCGGTTAACCTGGCTGACGGGCTGGATGGTCTGGCATGCGGTATTGCCTCGATCGCGTTTATCTCCTTTTCTGTTTTTGCCTCCATCAGCGGCAACAGTACGGTTTTATATCTGAGTCTGGTCAATCTCGGCGCCACACTCGGTCTCTTTAAATATAACTATCCCAAGGCAAGTATCTTCATGGGGGATTCAGGGAGCCAGTTTCTGGGGTTTTCTCTTGCCGTGATAGCGATCATGCTGACTCAGACTAACGGTATGATAAAACCGATGGTGCCGGTAGTTATTCTTGTGATCCCGATCTTTGATGCCCTGAGGGTCCTTGTGCTCAGGATAATAAATAAACGGCATCCCTTCTTAGGCGATAAGACCCATTTGCATCACCTTATAATAAGGTCCGGTGTGTCACGGTCACGTGCGGTAATGACCATGTGGATATTGTCTGCCCTTATGTCCTGCCTGGCCTTTGTTCTTTTCAGATATGATTCATGGCTTATGCTGCTTGTGCTCTGTATTGTTATTGCCTCGATAGGTGTTTTCATTGAGAACCTCCGGATAGTAAAGCTGAGTGCCGCGAGAAAGTAATTATCCTTTTATTTGTCTTGAATAAAAAAATAATCGTCTTTACAATAAGGTACTCATTTAAAATTAATTTATAAGTGCATTAAAAATAAAGGGCAAGCGTATGAAAAACCGTACAACCGTCATAATATTACTGTTAAGCATATTGGTGCTTTTTTTTGTACTTCCCGACGCAGACAGCCAAGAGATAAATACAGTTCAAATACCTCAGGAAATTAAGCTGCACACAGAAAGCCGGCTTTCAGACAGTGCAGTATCTTCAGACATGTCCGGGCGTTCAACAACAGCTGATCAGCCTAAAGAGAAGCATACGGAAACGGTTTCTGAATATGAACGTTTTATCGCGGGCGATGCCTCTTCAGATATCTCGACAAATATAAGCCAGTTCGGGTATGACCTTTTTAACGGGTTGCCATCGACATTTGCAGCAGGCGCGAATGTGCCGGTAGGCCCCGGATATGTGATCGGCCCCGGAGATGAGGTCCGTATCACTGTATGGGGAAAAGTTGAGGGGAACTGGAGTGTTACCGTGGACAGAGATGGAAATATCAGTCTGCCGAAGATAGGGGTTTTAGGGGTAACCGGCCTTAACTTCAGTGAACTGAAAAAACTTTTGCAAAAGGAGTTTGAAAAGTACTTCACCGGATTTGAAATGAATGTGAGCATGGGTTCTCTTCGTTCCATCAGGGTCTATATGGTGGGCAATGTTATGAGTCCCGGGGTGTATACGGTGTCAGCGCTTTCAACTCTTGTTAATGCCCTGTTCGAGTCCGGCGGTCCTTCAAAGACCGGTACTATGCGTAATATACAGCTTAAAAGGAACGGGAAGACCGAGGTATCATTTGATATGTACGATCTTTTGCTCAATGGCGACAGGACAAATGATATAAGACTGATGCCTGAAGATGTGATATTTATCCCCACTGTAGGGCCTCTTGCAGGAATTGCCGGTAATGTCAAAAGGCCGGCAATATATGAACTGCGTGGAGAGAAGAGACTGCATGACCTGGTACATATGGCAGGCGGGCTTGCCAGTAATGCATTTAATGGAAGGGTGCAGGTGCAGAGGGTTGAGGACCATAAATTCATGACGCTTTTTGAAAGCGACCTTGTTGCTTTCAGGGATGATCCTGAAAAAAACTTTGTTCTTACGGATGGAGACCTTGTTAAGGTCTTTTCTGTTGGTGAAACAAAGAACTCTGTGGTGCTTACGGGCGCTGTGGCAAATCCCGGAGAGTATGCTATTGTGCCGGGCAGGACAAGGCTCAGTGATGTTATCTCAAAGGCCGGAGGGCTGCTGTATTATGCATCAGGAAGTTCTGAGCTTACCAGGACAAGGGTCACGCCGGAGGGACCTGTTTCTGAGCTTAAGCCTGTTGATATTTCAAAGGCATTGGCCGGAGACCCTGAAAATGATCTGCCGCTTGAAATAAATGATTATATCTTTGTCCGTACAATACCGGGCTGGAGACTCAACCGGACAGTAACAGTAAGCGGTGAACTGAAATTCCCCGGTACGTATACAATAAGAAAAGAAGAGACCCTTTCTTCATTGCTTGAGAGGGCCGGAGATTATACTGACAATGCGTACCTCAGGGGTGCGGTATTTATAAGGAAAAGCCTAAAGGAGCTGCAGCAGAATGGACTTGATGAGATGTTCCAGAGACTTGAAGAGGAGCTGTCCTCTGCCGGGTCATCGCAGTTGTCCACCTCATTGAGCATGGAGGAGATAGCGGCTACAAAGGCACAGCTTGAACAGCGCAGAAACTTTATGGATTCACTTAAGGAGCTTAAGGCTACCGGGAGAATGGCGATAAAGCTTGCTCATTTACGTTTATTAAAGGGCAGTGAATACGATATTATGCTTGAAGATGAAGACACTCTTTATATCCCGCAGAAGACAAGTGTGGTCAATGTGCTCGGTGCTGTGATGTCACGCGGCAGTTTCATATATACGGAAAATAAGGGGTATAAGGACTATATAGAGATGTCCGGGGGCATGACCAATTATGCTGACAGGGACAATATCTATGTTCTAAAGGTTGACGGAACAGCGAAGAAGCTGAATAATGGACATGTCAACTGGAACTCCTCGATGTCGCGGTGGGAAATGGAGGCTTTTGGAAAGAAGCTGAAAGAGATCGAGCCGGGGGATTCAATTGTTGTTTCAGAAAAACTTGACCGCATCGCATGGCTCAGAGAAATAAAGGATGTAACCCAGATATTGTACCAGATAGCGATCACCGCAGGGGTGGCTATAGTTGTGTTTTAGTCGGTGCAATAGATCTGGTATATTCCTTGCCGTCCTTTTTTTGTTCGTCATCCATGACCTTATAGTCTGCCGGCCTGTTACGGCAGATGATGCCCCATTTATTTACTCCTCCAATCGTGGTGATACCGGGCTTATGGAGATCCCGACCGCACGCATCATGAAGAAAAACAGCTTCCGTCTTGGTTTCAGTCAGTCAGATCCCTACAGATATTATTATGGTGCGATAAGTCCATTGAAAGGGCTCGAAATTAACGGCAGGATAACCGAGGTAATGGGAGTAAAATCTATAGATGAGGACTGGGGAGATTATGGAAATTTCAAGGACAAGTCGTTTGGCATTAAGTATCAGATAATTCCTGAGGGCAAATATATGTCCGCCCTTTCAATTGGTGTGATGGACCCGCACGGTACAAGGATATACCCTTCGGAGTACATTGTGGCGAGCAAACAGATATTTCCGTTCGACTTTACGGTCGGATACGGCAACGGAAGGTTCGGTGATGAGCCTCTTGATTCTCAGGATGAGGGGATAAAGCTTGATATACTGGATGACCCTGATAAATGGCTGGATGACTCAAATATATTCTGGGGGATCCAGTTCGCACCGTCAGAGAAATATGCCTTTATGCTTGAGTACAGTCCTGTTAAATATCATAAGCAGACCAGGGACCCGGCCCAGCCGGAATATTTCAGTGAAAAGGTCCCGTCAGAATATAACTACGGTTTCATGTACAGTCCTGTGAAATGGGCCCAAATGACCCTGAGCTATCAAAGAGGGGACACCGTAGGTTTTAATCTGACGACCGTGTTTGATATTGGTAAACCGCTCATTCCAATATATGATCCTCCTTACAGGGAGGCTCCTTCTGAAATGTTGTCTCCGGAGGCTGAAAGACTTACAAATATCCTCTATCGGTCTGGCTTTAGTGATATAGGCGTGGAAATTAATGGGGACAGGGTGAGCATTCAGGCTCAAAATCAGAGATATTTTTACAATACAAAAGCAATAAAGATTATGCTTGTAGCAGTATCCGGTGTTCTGCCTGAATATACTGGAACGGTCAGAATCATTTTAACAGAGAACGGGGTGCCGCTGTTTGAATTTGTGTCTCTGGCAGAGGACATAAGAGAATTGCATGCCGGAAGGCTTACAGATGAAGAGTTCCTGTACCTGTCACGTGTAAATGTTGATATATCTGAAGTTCCATATCTTAAGAAAAGACATAAAAAAAGGTTTAGTTATGGTATACAGCCGGTCATAGAGACATTCTTTAACGATCCATCGGGTTTTTTTAAATACAGGGCAGGGGTCAAGGCCTGGACAGGATTCACTCCATGGAAGGGCGGAGAATTTCTTGGAGGTATTGCTACATATCCTGGCAATAACATTTCAACTGCAAATGAGCCGCTTTCTATCCCCGTAAGGTCGGACATTGCTTTGTATAAAGAGGAAAATGTCACACTTGACAGGCTGATGCTTAACCAGGTCTACCGGCTGCACGGCGGGATATATTCAAAGCTTGCAGCTGGATGGCTGGAAACACAGTATGCAGGGATAGATGCGGAGGCTGCTTTGCCTTTGATGGGAGGCAGGCTGCTTTTAGGGATCAGCGGCAGTGCAGTAAAGAAAAGGGACCCTGACAGTATGCTTAAGCTTAAGGATGACCCTGTTAAAGATAATTTCACTACGGCCTTTTTTAATGCGCGGGTGAACTTCCCTGATAATGAGATATCTTTTGACATAAAGGCCGGGAGGTTTCTGGCCGGTGACAATGGCGCAAGGTTCAAGGTGACCAAATTTATAAATGGTGTGAAGATCTGGGCATGGTATACGGTAACGGACACATCCGTGTTCAGCGATGATATGAATAAGGATTATAATGACAAGGTGCTCGGTATATCGATCCCTCTCAGGCTCTTTTCCGGTGCTGACTCGAAAAGTACCGGCAGCTTTTCGCTTTCATCATGGACAAGGGATACCGGGCAGGACATTGAGCATTACATGGAGTTGTTTGATTTTATAGGAAGGGACAGGGAAATATTTTTCAGAAAGGACTGGGGAAATAAGGTAAAATGACGCATGCGCACTTTTAACAATGTATTATTGGCTGTTCTTGTTTTGATAAGTATAAGCGGATGTTTTTCCAGACATGCAGTACAGGACCGGGTAAGAGAGGAAGGCCTTGTCCTGGATGCGGCAGAGAGTCTTTTTATTTATCTTAATGACAAAGACTATAAAGCTGCATGGAAGCTTTTATCTGAAAAGTCCTGTCGGGTCATTATAGACGATGTTTATAGTGCGTCCGTAAAAAAGTCCCCGGAAATAGATATGGAGAGCATTGCCAGGGATTTTAATATGAGTGGTATAATATTTAATAAATACTGGGACGCGTTCAGGGCCAACTTCGATCCTGATATTGTATTGAACCGGCGTGTATGGGAATTTGAGGAAATAAATTCAAGTAATGCAACAATACTGCTTAAAGGAAGCGGTGTTACAAGGCTTAAGATGTTCAAAGAGGCGGGAATCTGGAAGGTTGGATTTGTTGAGACCTTCTGGGCCAGAAATCCCGGTAGCGCTGTCAGGATCCTGCAGACATTTTTTTTAAAGTAGATGTTTTTATTATTAAGATAATATAAAATTTATCACAAATGTTAATGAAATATATTGAAGCTATTCAAAGGAGAGGAAAAATGAATATGAAATTAATTTCTGTAACATGTTTTTTACTTTTACTTGTTGGCGCGGTATTTTTGAATGAGGGATATGCTGAAGAGGTTGTGAGCGGGAAAATAGCATCGGAGCTCGCAGCTGAAGACCTTGCTGCAAAGGCGGGCGGTAAATATGTCAAAGGGATATTAAGTGAGCCTCTTACGCCAACCCAGATCGCCCTTCCTGTTGTTGATGAATCATCAGGCGAGATCCTTGGACATATAGTTGCTGAACAGAGTGAACTTGCGGCAGCGCTTAATGCAGCAGGGCTGGCTGAAGTGAGTACAGCGGTTGCGGCATTTCCGACAGCTGCATCTACCGGAGCAGCAGCAGGCGCTACAGCTACGGCAGGGGTAATGTCCGGAACAACAGTTGCTGCGGCAGTTGGGGTTGCAGCGGTTGTAGGTGTGGCACTTGCTGTCAACGGCGGCAGTGATTCAACGTCAAATCATTAGAGGTAAGATAGTTTAAGCGGCCTTGCAATGGGGGGTGAGAAGACTGATTCTGCCTTATATGTCCGGCATGTAACTATTTTGATTTTAATGGTTTTTTCATGAACAGACCTGCAATTCATAAAGAATATTTATAGTCTCATTCATTCTTGACATAAGAGTCGCGGTAATATTAGAATTTATATACTTTTTACCCCCAACAAAATTTCCAAGTCAGGAGGCCATACATGAAATTAGTAGCATTTGTGAGTGATTACAAGATGACTGTTAGCACTCTGGATAGGATGAAACCTGAAAAGCTCGGAATAATCCTGGTTCAGAACGGTGTATATCATGCCACCATTAAAGATGGCGGCAATACTTCATCCATGCTGGACTATTCGGCTGATTATTATGTGCTCAAGGAAGATCTTGAGACAAGAGGGTTGAGCGGTGATGATGTTGTTGATGGAAAGGTCAAGGTCATCACATATGGTGATGTTGTTGACTTAATGTTTAACGAATACGAAAAATCTGCCTGGATATAGGAGGCCAATTACAAATGGGAAAACTTACAATAGGTTGTTTTGCATCACTGGTTGGGTCTACTAACCTTGATTTTGCAGTAAAGCTTTCCGGCGCGGCGCTGGAGAAAGGCCACAAGGTCGATCTCTGGGTCTCCGGTAACGGAACAATGATCTCAATAAAAGGTCAGAGAGCATTTAAGGACTATTCTTCACTTGAAAAACCATTACAGGAACTTATGGCAAAAGGACTCAACGTAACAGCATGCGAGGCGTGTGCTGAATCCAGGGGTTACCATGAGGATAACACACTGGAAGGCGTTAAGAGATTCAGCATGGACTGGTATCTTGGCAGCGCTTTTGATGCTGACAGACTTCTTCATATAGGAGGTGAGTAGAATGGCGACTACTAAATTGGGATTTATCGTCCAGAGACCTGGATATAAGAGTGAGAACCCGAAGCTTGCGCTTACACACGCGATCGCTTCGCAGAGTGTTGAAATTTACCTTGACGACGACGATGAGGTCACATGCGACATCGCTTTTGTCGGTGATGGTGTCCTGAACTGCATCAAGGACCAGAAGGCTGTTGAGAATTATGACTTGAACAGCACAGAATCACACATTAAGATGTCCCTTCTCTGTGACCTTAACATACTCGTATGCAAAGAGGATCTTGACAGGTACGGACTGACCGAAAAAGACATTGTCCTGGATGCCCCTGAGTTCGGAGCGGATATGGATGTCAGAGTAGTACCATACGAAGAGATAAGCAAGATGATGGACGATATGAACCATCTTCTTTTCTTTTAAGAAAAACACATTTAATATAAACAGGAGGAAGCAATGGCCGATTTAAAATCACAGGAACCAACACAGACCCTCGATGTTCTTGGAAGGGTTTGTCCTTATCCGCTTGTCATTACAAAGAAGACCCTGGAGAAAGCACCAAATGGCATACTTTTGAAAGTACTCTGCGATGCCCCTGCATCTGCTGAGGACACAATCCCCAAGTATTGCGATAAACAGGGCTTTCCGTTTGAGCTTATCAAGATCGAAGACAAGGGTTACTGGGAAATATTCATACAGAAACCATAATTAGTTCTTAATGCAGAATATAAAAAAAGGCGTTCCGGATATCCGGAACGCCTTTTTGGTTTTTGATAACTATATGACTATATTTCAGTCACAGTAATTGCGCCCTGCGGACATGCTTCTACGCATGTAAGGCAGTTTGCACACTCTGATGCCTGATATGGGTCTGACTTTCCATCAGTTATCTGGAAAACCTCTGACGGGCAAAGATTTACACATTCTTCACATCCGTCACATTTCTCTGTATCAACCTGTACATCGATCATCGTTTTGCTTCCTCCTCTCATTGAGATGTTGAAAAATATTTATTACTCGCTTGATGTTATAAGCTGAACTCCTACATAACTATGACAGCTATTGCATGAGGTGTTCTGGTCATGACAGTCCAGACAAAGCTCTTCCTCGTCCTCTGTTGCAACTATCAGTGCAGGATCCTGCGTGCCGTTTACAAGTACTGGATGGTTTGCCTTCCAGAATTCCAGGCCGGTCAGGCTGCTGCTGAACATCTTCCCTACTATTGGTGTCTTAGAATAGGGGTTTACCAGTTCCGTACCTTCTGATGTTGTGCTGTTAATATGTGACTCAGGCGCGTCACCGTCAATAACAATTGCCATAGGGCTTGTGCCTTCCTCACCCCGTACTGGTTTGTCTACCTTCTGACAACCAAAGGCTGAAATAATGCAAAGACCAAGCAGGGGGGCTATAAATTTAAAATTTTTCATTATATCCCCTCCTTTGCACCCATGACCAGGGCATTGCTGATGAGCTGGTGTACTCCGCCAACTTCCTCCATTTCAATGCCGTAGTACGGGAAGACCCTTGTAAACTGCGCTTTGCATATTGCACAGATAAGGGCGAAAAAGTTTGCTCCGTGAGATTGTTTTATCTTGTGATACATCTGCATCCTCGGCATTGCCCCGGCAACTCTGATGTCTATAACCTCATCTGTGAGTACGCCGCCGCCGCCGCCGCAGCAAAAAGTCTTTTCGCAGATTGTCTCAGCTTCCATTTCAACATATTTATTGCAGCATGCATTGATGAGGTCTCTTGGTATTGTGAACTGGTCACCGGGAGTATCGCCTATGCTTGATGCGCGTGCCACATTGCATGAGTCATGGAATGTGACAGTGTAATCGTCATTTGCTGTTTTATCAAGCTTCAGAGCGCCTTTTTTGATAAGGTCGAGTGTCAGCTCACATATGTGCTGTGGTGATTTTTGTGTAAGGTAATCAAAAGGACCGTTCAGCGTGTTGCTGAAACTGTACATCGCCCTCCATGCATGCCCGCACTCGCCGGCCACGACCTTTTTGACCTTCAGGTCCCTGGCAGCGTCCCATATTCTTTTGTTTATGGTCTTCATATGGTCATAGTTGCCAATGAACATACCGAAGTTTCCGCCTTCAGATGCATGCGTGCTGAGGGTCCAGCTTATGCCTGCCTGGTGGAATACCTTTGCGTATCCTTCAAGTGAGAATATATGCGGTTCAGCAAAAAAGTCAGCAGAAGGTGTAACAAGCAGCACGTCAGCTCCTACCACGTCCATAGGCAGTTTAACATGTACCCCTTCAATGCCGTCCTCCTCCATCTTTTCTTCTATCTCTTCTTCAACGAACTCCCATGTGTTCTGGAGTGCGGCAGGATTCATGCCGAGGTTGTTGCCTAATGTCTCGGCCTTGTTGACGATCTCAAGGTTGTATTTTGAGCCCATGCCGATACCCTGCATTATCTCTCTTGCAGCCATTGTGATCTCTGCTGTATCAATTCCGTAGGGGCAGAATACCGAACAGCGTCTGCATTCAGAACACTGATAAAAGTATGTCCACCATTCATCGAGAAGCTCATCTGATATTTCACGTGCTGACGCAAGACTGCCGAACAGCTTCCCTGAGGTTGTGAAGTACTTTCTGTAAACACTTCTCATGAGTTCCTGCCTGTAAACAGGCATATTGCGCGGATCGCCTGTGCCTAAGTAGTAATGGCACTTATCAGCGCATGCACCGCACCTTACGCATGAATCAAGAAATACTCTTACGGATTTATATTTTTTAAGAATGTCCCCCATCTTAAGAATGAACTTCTCTTTAAGATCAGAAGGTATTGTGCCGGGAAATTTCAGGTCTTCCATCAGTTCCGGCTTGGCGCGGTTCTGCTTTATGTGTCTTGAAGCATTGGGTGTAAGCTTAGGTGTTATTATTTCTCCAGTTAATTTTGGAGCTTTGACATCTGCCATTTTTATATTCTCCTCTCTAAGAGTCGTAGACTGTTACGCCCAGGGGTTTACGTGTCTGACTTCCCTTGGATTATCAACTTGTGCCCTTGTAGGACTGATCAGTATGCCCCATGCATGCATCAGCTTGCTGAAGGGGAAATATACCAGTAAAAGCAGTACCAGCCCGAAATGTATTAAAAATAAAGGACTGTCCGGAAGCTGTACAGGGCTGAATGTGGCAAGCCCGTATACATATGCTTTTACATCTACCAGGTTTGTTCTTACAAGGAATTTTAACATCAGCCCTGTCAGGCCGATCGCCATTATCAGAACCAGTATGAAGTAATCCTGAAAAAGCGTTATTTGAGCAATTCTTTCATTGGTGAATCTTCTTACAATGAGTATCAGCAGGGTTATAGGGAATATCAGGCCCGCCCATATGCCGATCTGCTGGAAATACATGATGCATTCAGGTACAGGAAATGTGAAATACCTGGTATGTCTAAGAACAATCAATAAAAATGACACATGGAAGAACCATCCGCCAACCCATAGGATCTTTTCTGTTGTACCGCCCTTTAGCAGACTCCTGAAAAATAAAACCTCCGGTATAAGCCTCATTACAACGCCCATGGATGTTTTTGGTGCTGGGGTTACCGGGATCTTTAAAGGAGAAGGTGTTCTGTAATAAAGAAGAACTTTATTGAGAAAACCAAATACAAATACTGCCGCAGCCAGATACGCGAGGAGGTTAATTATACTGCTGAGACCGTTCATGCAAAGCCCCCCTTCAAGTCATTTAATAAGGTTTTAAAATTAATGATAGCCCACCTGAGTGGGCTATCATTTATACAGTTTAATTTAAGATGTTGTTTATACGCAGCCAGTCGGTTTTGGAAGACCGGCATATCTACAGGCCTGTTTTGCAGGGCCGGCAGGGTAAAGCTCATAGAGATACTTTGTGCTGCCTTTTTCTTTGCCGTATTTCTTTTTGAGCTCTTTGGTGAGAATCTTGATCATTGGAGCGATCTGATATTTCTCAAAGTACTCTCTCAGGAACGTGATAACATCTCTGTGCTCCTCTGTCAGTTCAAGTCCGTCCTCTTTGGCCATAACCTCACCAACAGCCGGTGTCCATGTGGACCAGTCTGTCAGGTATCCTTCTTCATCTACATCGTATCCTTTTCCATCAACTTCTAAAGTTGGCATAAGTAAAACTCCTTTCTTTAATACAAATTGTTGGTATCGCCTTTGTCAAGCGGAATTTAAATCATGATATATCTGTTTTCAGATAGATATTTTATAAACTATGGCCTATATTAGATTGAAAAATATAATACATAAACGCCGGTCAGGTCAAATAAAAAAAACTTATAGGGCCTTTATAGACATTAATGAAATTTCAGCAGGACTATATCGCAATATATCATTCATCAATTCTATATTGTTCTGAAGAAAAGAATAGCATAAATAAAGTTAAATAAACAAGCAGGATAAACAGTATCCGGTAACAGATTGAATTAGTTGTTTTTTTTTGTTACTGTAACATCGGTACTCATTTCAGGGGAGATGATTTAAGTTAGAATTATCTTTAAAAATAACGGGTTAGGCACTGAGGATGGTTTGATATGTATCGCTGTTGGTTAATAATTGCAGTTATTGTTTTATATGCAGTCCCTTTTTACAGGGGCGGTCTTCAGCCGGGGGAGCATGTATATGCCGCTGTAGAGGAAAATGGTTCCTCCGGGGACATTGATCCTGTTTATGCTGAACATTTTGTAAACAATGAGCTGCCGGACTTTATCTCCCATGTATCGTCCATAACTTCGGCGGGCCCGGGGGAAATGGCCTGTGTATGGTATTCCGGGTCAAGAGAGGGGGCTCCGGATGTTTCGATCTATTTATCTATATATAATGAAGAAGAGTCTACATGGAGTACCCCTTCTGTTGTGGTGAGCAGGGTCCAGGCATCCGGGGAGCTCGGGCGCTATATCAAAAAACTCGGTAATGCGGTTATTTCCAGTGATAACAGCGGAAATCTCTGGCTTTTTTATACTTCTGTGACTGTTGGAGGCTGGTCTGGTACCACAATAAACTTCAAGGTCTCTCATGATCAGGGTAACACATGGACCGCAAGCAGGAAGATGGTGCTCAGCCCTTTTCTGAACCTTACGAACAATGTGAAGAACAAGCCTCTGCTTCTGGATGACGGAAGCTTTCTCCTGCCTGTTTATCATGAATTTCTCAGAAAGTTTTCCCAGCTGGTTCATTTCCGGCCGGACAGTAACGGGGCTGAATATGAGATCAGAAAGATGACCATGGAAGGAAGGGCGATACAGCCCTCTATTATTAAAGAAGGAAAGGCGGGGCTGACAGCTTTTTTCAGAAATATGGGGCGTGAAGAAAAAAATCATATTTTAAGGGCTGACAGCAGTGACCTCGGCCGGACCTGGACAGGTTTGAGCGATACCCCGCTCCCGAACCCGAATTCCGGGTTTGATATGCTGAGGCTTGAGAGCGGGAGCTATATCGGGATTATAAATAATTCCTACAAAGACAGGGAGAACCTTTCCCTTGTGCTTTCAGGTGACAGGGGGAAAAGCTGGAGGGTACTGAAGGTGCTGGAAGAGAGTGAAGGGCATGAATATTCGTACCCTTCCATAAACCGGAGCAGACAGGGGCTTTATCATGTTACATATACATATGAACGCAGGAGAATAAAGCATGTTGTTTTTAATGAGACATGGCTGAAAAATAGTATGGGGGGTACAGATCAAAGAATATTTTGAATATCTGGCGCCGCTCATGCTGGTGCTTTGGTGCGTGTCAATGATCGCAGGCCGCAGGCATAATCTTGCGGTCATTATATTGGCGGGTCTCTTGACACTGTTCCCGTTTCAGGGACTTTCCCTGTCGGACCTTATACTTTCGCTGAATCCTGTTTTTTCAGTGGGGAGCGTTGCGCTTTTGTTCCATACGCTATGGAAGCGTTTTGCTGGACATGCATTATTGTCGGACAGGAACCTTATATGCTTTGCGGCCTGGAACGTCTTTTTATCCGCTCTCCTCTATGTTTCTTCGCTGGGATTTATGGATATTGATATCTATCCGCTCGGGTATGGCTTTTCAGCGCTGTTTATTTTGACGGCAGTAGTGACCATAACTCTTTTCGTGTTCAGAAGCCCATTGGCCTATATCTTCCTTATATATATTGCTGTGTATGATCTGAGACTGCTAGCCTCTGATAATTTTTTCGACTATATGACGGACGCGGTCTTGTTTGTTATCTCCCTTGTTATATTATTGAAGGCCATAATATCCGGCTGCAGGGAAAAACCGGTTTCCGGTGATACCTGCTGCAGCCAGGCGGGGGTGTAATGCTGCAGGAAATAGATACAGCGCTTTTTTATTTCATAAATAATTCCATGAACTATCCGCCGCTAGACCCGGTCATGGTCTTTGTAACAAGAAAACCGTATATAATATTTGCGGTACTGCTTGCAATGCTTGTCCCGGGTAAGCGGACAAAGCTGATACTGCCTGTGCTGCTTTCGCTTATGGCCTTTGGCCTGAGCGACCTGACAGGGAACTTTTTTAAGCATTTATTTGAAAGAGAAAGGCCTTTTGCTCTGCTTGAGCATGTAAACAAGCTGGTCTCAGCCGGTTCATTTGCCTTTCCTTCCAACCATGCCGCGAACTCATTTGCCTTTGCTACGGGTATGGTATGGTTTTTCAGAAAGGCAGCCCTGCCATTTTTAGCGGTTGCAGCCCTGGTGGCGTTTTCACGAATATATGTGGGAGTCCACTATCCCCTTGATGTACTTGCCGGCAGTGTCCTTGGTCCGTTATGTTTTTTTGCTGTCCTTGGCCTTTATTCTGTAGTAAAAAAAATCAAAAAATAACTTATTTAAAGTGAACTAACAAGAGTTTGCATTATTAATGCGGGCATATCCTTGTTGTAGTTGAAAAATTAAAGGACGCTAAAGTTTTTTTAAATGTTACCGATAGAAACTATACAGACGAACAGTAAGTACGGGGGTGCTTACTTTTTTAAAATTAAAGGGAAGGGGGAATCAGGACAGAATTGGTCCTGAGATAAATAATACATGAGTTAGGCGACAAACAGTGCATACAACATCAAAGAGTAGTAATAATAGTAATAAGGGACTGCTTTTTTTGAACCTTCAGAAGTTTAAGCGTCAACTGCCTTTATATTTTCTTACCGCTGTTCTTCTTGTCTTATCTATTGAGTACATCATACATTCTTTTGTCGGGGACCCTCTTGAGATCGGAGATATTATTGAGGACCTGCTCTGGATATCGTTAACCGCGATCCTGAATCTTTTCTTTGTAATAAAAGTAACAGCGCGGCCGCTTTCAAAGATCGCTGCCAATGAAAATGAGCTTCTCGTATCGTTCGTAGATGAATGTGAGAACCATAAAGAGAGGCATGACAAACTGCATGAATATTTCAACGCTCAAAAAAAACTCGACAAGCTTACGACCGCGCACCTTAAGAACATAGTGGAGGAAACAGATGATGCGGCAGGGGTGATAATTACCAAGGCGCAGGAAATAGACGGTTCCATGTCTGAGCTGACCGGGACCATAGATGCATTTAACCAGCAGAGCCTGGCGCTGTCAGCAGCCTCCAAAGTCACGATCGCGGAAAACAAAGATACCATTGACACACTGCATGACTATGTTGACAACCGGATCACTGAGCTGGAGCAGGACAGGGATAAGGCAACTGTCCTGGCAGAAAATGCCAACTCCATGATCAGGCTCATTGACATGATAAAGGAGATAGGCGACCAGACAAACCTTCTTGCTCTTAATGCGTCAATAGAGGCTGCAAGGGCAGGGGAGCAGGGCAGGAGCTTTGCAGTGGTGGCCGGTAAGGTCAGGGAACTGTCCTACCAGTCCGAAGAGGCGGCCGGTCAGATAGGCAAGGCCATTATGAACATGGTAAAGCATATCGAAACACAGTTCACTGACAAGCTGGCACAGAATAACATAAAGACTGAAAAGGAACTGCTCGGTAATCTCGAAGCTCAGCTTACAAGTCTCGGGACAAGTTATGAGCAGCTTGACATGTTCAAAGAGCAGGTACTTGAACAGGTCACTGAAATAAGTTCAAAGGTCACAGAAAAAGTAATGGAGCTGCTGACCAATATACAGTTCCAGGACATTACGAGGCAGCAGATAGAGCAGGTCATAAGTTACCTGTCAGAGCTTGATAACTATGTTGAATATGTAAGGAGCTTTGCTGTTGACAAGAAAAAAATTGAAGACATTAACGGTTTCAGTGTGGATAACATCTTTAATAACTATGTTATGGAAAAACAGCGTGACATACACAATGGCGCCACGGATGTCACTGCCAGGCAGGAAGCGGCCCGGCCCTTGGCCGCAGCAGGTGCAGTCGGGTCCGGCGGGGATGATATTACGTTCTTTTAATTTATGAATATAATGCGGGGAGGTTTGTATGGCTAAAACAATAATGACGATCGATGATTCAGCGTCGATCAGGCAGGTCGTAGGCATTACACTTAAGAAGGCGGGCTATGAAGTGCTCGAGGCGTGTGACGGCAGGGATGCTCTTGGCAAATTAACAGGGCAGAAAGTGCATCTCATATTATGTGATGTCAATATGCCGAATATGGACGGGATTGCTTTTCTGAAAGAGATCCGGCAGGTTGCGGCGTATAAATTTACGCCTATTATAATGCTTACGACCGAATCACAGGATGCAATGAAGCTGGCAGGCAAGGCCGCTGGCGCAAGGGCATGGGTTGTTAAGCCTTTTAAGCCTGAGCAGATGCTTTCAGCAATAGAGAAGCTGGTCATGCCCTGATAATGATAAAACAAACCGGTATTTAACTGAAACGCTTTAACGAACATACTGATTTTCCTGAGTGGAAGGGGATTTATAGCAATGGATATAACAACAGAAAACAACAATGGTGTATGCAGGATGCAGATCGAAGGTGAGATGACCATCTTTAATGCGGAAGAGCTTAAAGAGAAAATGTTCGCAAGTATGAATGACTGCTCCAGTGTTGAACTCGACCTTTCAAAGGTCAGTGAAATGGACACGTCAGGTTTTCAGCTTTTATATCTTGCCAGCCGCGACTCTGCGGCAGCGAACAGGTCTTTCAATATTACAGCGCATGGCCGGGCATCAGAAAATGTATTGGAGCTTTTCAACATGAAAACGGAGGAATTTTAAAAAATGTCTGATGACCCTATAATCCAAACATTTATTATCGAGAGTTCGGAGCTGCTCCAGGAAATGGAGAATGCGCTTCTTGAACTTGAAAATTCCCCTGATGATGATGACATACTCAACGCTCTGTTCCGGGCCGCTCATACGATTAAAGGTTCATCCGGTATTGTCGGTATTGAGACTGTTGAGCGTTTTACGCACAGGGTTGAAAATGTTCTTGAAAATGTACGGCAGGGCAAGATCAAAATAACAAATGACCTTATAGAGCTGCTGCTTAAATGCCGTGACCATATAGCTATGCTTGTGGATGTGGCCATTTCTGATGCCGCAGCAACTGAGGAGATGCAGGTCACTGAAGAAAAACTTTCCAGCACACTGCAGACATATCTTGATGATGGAAAAGATCCTGAGATTGAAGCCATGGCGGCAGCCGCGGAAGCTGTGGAAGGCCCTGTTCCTGATGACGGGACATCAGGAGGAAGAACTGTTGAGACAGATAACTGGCACATATCATTAAGGTTTGATGAGAATGTCCTTAGAAACGGGATGGACCCGATATCTTTTATTAATTACCTCACCCGGCTCGGTGAGATAGTAAGCCTTACAACTATTACGGATGCGATCCCGTCTGTTGAGGAAATGGACCCGGAGAGCTGTTACCTTGGTTTTGAAATTGACCTTAAAAGTGATTTTGACAAGCAGACGCTTGAGGATGTTTTTGAGTTTGTGCGTGAAGACTGCAAGATATGCATACTGCCGCCCCGCAGCAGGATAGAGGGGTATGTCTCACTGATCAATGACCTGCCGGAGGACCCTCTGAATATAGGCGATATACTTATCAAGGGCGGGGCGCTTACGCAAAATGAACTGGAAGAAGCGCTTGCAATGCAGAGCGAGGAGCTGGCAGCTGATGCAGCCGAAGGCGCTGAAGAACACCGTAAGATCGGTGAGATACTTGTGGATGAAGGCATGGTGCGTCCGCCTGTTATAGATGCGGCGCTTGAGAAACAGAAAAAGCAGAAAGAGGTCAAGTCACAAGAGGCCAAGACGATAAGGGTCGATACAAATAAACTTGACCTTCTTATTAACCTTGTGGGTGAGCTGGTCATTGCAAATGCAAGCATAACACAGCATGCAAACCGTGTGCAGGACCTGAGCCTTGTTGAGTCAGCCTCCACGTTGTCAAGGCTTGTTGAAGACATTCGCGACAGGGCAATGCAGGTGAGAATGATACCCATCGGAGATGTGTTTACCCGTTTTCAGCGCGTGATACGGGATGTCAGCCGTGACCTGGACAAGAAAATTGAGCTGGTAATAACCGGCGGTGAGACAGAACTCGACAAGAACCTGATCGAAAAGATCAATGACCCGCTGATGCATCTCGTGCGCAATGCAGCGGACCATGGCATTGAAACTCCGGCAGTGCGTGCCGCAAACGGCAAGCCTGAAAAGGGGACGGTAAAACTGATCGCTTTTCAGGACACCGGCAGCGTAGTTATACAGGTCACGGATGACGGCGGCGGTCTGGACACTGAGGTGCTGATAAAAAAAGCTGTGGAGAAAGGCATTATTGCTGAAGGCCAGAACCTTTCGGAGAAAGAGGCATTCGGGCTTATATTGGCGCCCGGCTTTTCTACAGCAGAGAAAGTTACGAATATCTCGGGCCGTGGAGTGGGGATGGATGTTGTGAAGAGGAATATCCAGGAATTGAGAGGGACCGTTGATATCGAGAGCCATAAAGGCACAGGCACTACAGTCAGTATCCGCCTGCCGCTTACGCTTGCCATTATTGACGGGTTCATGGTCGGAGTCGGTGATTCGTCATATATAATTCCGCTGGACATGGTGGTCGAGTGTATTGAACTGCCGAAAGAGGACCGTGAGAATCTGAGCAAACGCAACTATGTGAACCTCCGGGGAGAGGTGCTTCCATATATTCGATTAAGAGGGCTTTTCAATGAACCCGGGAAGAGATCAGAGTATGAAAATATTGTAGTTGTACAGTCTGCAGGCCAGAGGATAGGAATGGTCGTGGATGAACTTCATGGAGAAGTCCAGGCTGTAATAAAGTCGCTTGGCAGGGTGTACAGGGACATTAAAGGTGTCTCCGGCGCCACGATCATGGGGGATGGTACCGTTGCCCTGATAGTGGATGTCCAGAGTCTTGTGCAGTCTGTAATACAGGGAGAGGGAAAAGATACCACGGGGAAAACAGGTGTAATTTCTCAAATAGGGGGTGGCTCATGAAAAATAAACATTGACATAGCATGGATATCAGCAGGCAGTAAGGGAGTTCTTATTAAAAAGAGTATATAAAAAACCAGGGAGGATAAGAATGATTAAACTAGGAGATATAAAGGTCGGCACAAAGCTGATTACCGGTTTTATGGTAGTAGCGCTGCTGGCTGCAGTTGTCGGAACAGTAGGAATAATTAATATAAAGAAGGTTGGTACAGCAGCAGACATAATAATGGATGAGGAAATGCCGCTTGCGGACGCATCCATGGAGTCAACGATCGCGCTTATAAGCGGAAGGGACGCAATGGGCGAGTTCATGCTTTCAGAGGACATTGCAGAGCTTGAAGAGATCGAGACAGAGTTTCTGGCAACAGTGGCGGACTTTGATAAGAACAACAGCTATATCGGTGAGAACGGTAAGGGTGATATGGTGGAACTCGCAAGTCAAGCTGATGAATATCATGCTGAATTTGAAGAGAACGCAAATGAATTAAGGGAACACCAGCGGGCGCATATGGAGTATGAGGCCAAGGCTGATGAGTTGATGGAAGATTTCGATGAACATGCTGACAGTCTTTCAATGCTTCTTGTAGCATATGAGGAGAAGCTGACCCGTAATAAAAAGATCGATGCCAAGGTCGATGCTGCAATGGAATCAAAGGCATTAATATACAGGCAGCAGGCAGTAGTTGAAGAGTACATGGGCACTGAAACACTTGAAGGAAATGAGGAGTTGAGGAAGGTGTTTGCATCCGTTGACAAGGAGATGGACGGGATCGAAGATCTTCTTCCTGAAGAAGTGGTGGATGAGCATAGTGATTTCACCAAACTGTCATGGGCAATGTTTGATAAACATGACGAAGCGCTTAAGGCACAGGCTGAAGCCGGTGAAAATATGAAGCTGGTTGATCAATACAGCGTAAAAGCTGAAGAGATCCTCGAAAAGCTTGAAGCTGAAGCTGAAGCAACAATGGATGAAGCAATGGAGAGCGCTGACAATGCGCAGGCATCAGCCAGAAGCTTCATGATAGGGCTGAGCGTGATCAGCTTTCTGCTGGCCGGAGCATTGGGTTTCGGACTTTCAAGAAGCATCACCCGTCCGCTTAATGAGGCAGTGAATGCAGCAGAGATGGTTGCAGAGGGAGACCTTACAGCAAAAATAGAGGTTAAGACAAAAGACGAGATCGGGAGGCTTCTTGAAGCCATGAAGAATATGGTCGAGAAGCTGCGCGACATTGTAGGTGACGTGACCTCAGCCAGTGACAACGTGGCAGCAGGAAGCCAGGAGCTGAGCGCAAGTTCACAGGAGATGTCACAGGGTGCGACAGAGCAGGCGGCATCAGCAGAAGAGGCATCATCCTCAATGGAACAGATGACCTCAAACATTAAGCAGAACACAGATAATGCAATGCAGACAGAGACGATATCCAAGAAGGCTGCAGAAGACGCTGAAGATAGCGGCAAGGCCGTGAACGAGGCAGTCGGAGCAATGAAGGAGATAGCCGGAAAGATATCGATCATCGAAGAGATAGCAAGGCAGACGAACCTGCTGGCGCTCAACGCGGCGATCGAGGCTGCACGGGCAGGCGAGCATGGTAAAGGTTTTGCTGTTGTTGCGGCAGAGGTGAGGAAGCTTGCAGAACGCAGTCAGGCAGCAGCCGGAGAGATAAGCGACCTTTCATCGTCAAGCACGGAAGTGGCGGAGCGCGCCGGAGAGATGCTGAGCAAGCTTGTGCCTGACATCCAGAAGACAGCAGAACTGGT
>CBFDEG010000031.1:0-24267 GCA_965603765.1 uncultured bacterium
TGTTCACATATATCAGGGTGATTCAATGCCGAGAGACTTTATCTTTCTGTGCAGGTTGCTTCTTTCTATCTCGAGGTCCTCTGCGGTCTTTGAAACATTCCAGCTGTTTTCCTGCAGTTTTTTGGTGATGAAGTTCTTCTCGAAATGTTCGCGCGCTTCCCTTAGTGTCTTGTATGAGAAATAATCTGATCTCAGAGCTTTGAGCGGCTGTATCTCTTTGACATCTATATTTTCGGATGAGGACATGATAACAAGCCGTTCGATTGTGTTCTTCAGCTCTCTGACATTGCCCGGCCAGTCGTAATCCATCAGGGCACGAAGAGTTGTCTTGCTGACAGTCTTTGGTTTCTGTCTGTACTGGGCGGCTAACTGTTTCAGAAAATTATCGATCAGTTCAGGGATGTCGTCCTTCCTCTCCCTGAGGGGCGGGATATATATGGGTATTACATTGAGCCTGAAATAAAGGTCTTCTCTGAAATTGGATTTTTCTATCTCTTCTTCAAGGTCCTTGTTGGTCGCGGCGATTATTCTGACATCGACCTGTATCTTTTTGCTTCCGCCGACCTTCTGAAACTCCTGTGTTTCTATGATGCGGAGCACCTTTGCCTGTGTGGTCAGGGACATGTCGCCAATTTCATCAAGGAAGAGGGTGCCCTGGTCGGAAAGCTCGAATTTCCCTTTTTTGGTCTCGAATGCCCCTGTGAACGAACCTTTTTCATGTCCGAAAAGCTCGCTCTCAATAAGCTCCTGTGGAATGGCCGCGCAGTTAACCTCTATGAAGCTCTTGTTCTTTCTGTTGCTGCCGAAATGCAGGGCACGGGCTACAAGTTCTTTGCCTGCACCGCTTTCGCCGAATATGACGACCCTTCCCTGTGAATCAGCGGCCTTGTTTATCTTGTTTTTCAGCTCTACCATAACCGGGCTTGAACCTATAATTTCGGGCTCCCGGCGCAGGCCGCTTTTAAGCTGTATGTTTTCTTTTTCCAAATACTGTTTTTCGAGGGCCCTTTTTATAAGGATCAGGACCTTTTCCAATGAGAGGGGTTTTTCGAGAAAGTCATATGCCCCGAGCTTTATGGCATGAACAGCTGTATCGATGTTGCTGTGGCCTGAGATAATTATCACGCAGGCATTGCTGTCTTTTTTGATCAGCTTTTCGAGTGTCTCGATGCCGTCCATTTCAGGCATCCAGACATCAAGCAGCACTACATCAGGGGATATCCTGTCATATTCGGTCAGTCCTTTTGCCCCGGAGGATGCGGTTGTGACATCGTATCCTTCATCTTCAAGGATGCCCGTTAAAGAGTCACGAATGCTTTTTTCATCATCTATCAGCAGTATATTGATTTTTTCCGGTCTGGCCATTTTCTTTATATCTGTCCTTCCTCTGTATATGCGGTATCCGGTCTGTTCAGGGGAACAGAACCTGCATTTCTAAAATATTTAAAGAATACAGGATATTGCTGGCAAGTTGCAAGCAGTAAGGCATTACCTCCGCCTTACCGGAAGTTCGATAATGAACATTGTGCCCTGGGGCTTATTATCCTGTACACGTATATATCCCATATGTTTTGATATGATACTGTTGACAATGGCGAGTCCCAGCCCTGTACCCTCCTTTTTTGTTGAAAAGTAGGGGAAGAAAAGCTTGTCCTTGTCTTCTTCATTGATTCCGGTGCCGTTGTCTATTACCTCTATCCTTATATGTTCAAGTTCCAGGTTGTAATATGTATTGATCCATATCTTTTCCGTGTTTGCCTGTACTGCATTGTCAATGAGGTTTATCAGCGCCATCTTGATCTGTTTTCTGTCTATTTCTATATCAGGTATGTCATTTTCAAAAGATGATATGACCTCTGAATTTTTCAGGTTGCTGTAAAGCTCGGCAACTTCATCTATTATAAGTCTCATATTTGTAGGCTCAAGCTGTATCTTGGGCATTTTGCCGAATCTCGAGAATTCGTCAACAAGGGACTTGAGACTGTTGACCTCATGCACAATTGTCTTTGAACATCTTCTCAGCACGTCCTCAAAATCAGGGGCCTGATCGTTCCATTTTTTGAGCACGCGTTCAGCAGAAAGCCTGATCGGGGTGAGGGGGTTCTTTATTTCGTGCGCTATTCTCTTTGCCACTTCCTGCCATGCAAGCGCCCTCTGCGCCATTATTACCTCTGTAAGGTTATCAAAGACAACGAGTGTCCCTATGAAGCGGTTCTCGGAGTCCTTTATAACTGTTATATGGACCCTCAGATCTATCGGCCTGCCGTCTATATAAATGTGTATCTCTTTTTCAATTGTCCCGAAACCTTTTTCTATGAGTCTTTTGACCATATAGCTCAGGTCATCCGACTTGATCATCTCAAGCAGTTCTTTGTATGTCTTCCCCATAATGAAGGTGCGGTCAATGTTCAGCATGCCGCATGCCGCGTTATTCACTGTGATTGCGGTGCTTTTGCGGTCAAAGAAAATAACACCGGTGCTGATACTTTCAAGGATCGTCTCCATGCCGAGCCTTCTGCGGTCAGACTCTTTGTACTCTTTTTCGAGGGTCTGCTTTCCCTTCTGGAGATCGTCAAGCATCTTGTTGAATGAATTTATCAGCATCCCTATCTCATCATCGCGTTCAAGCTCTATCCTGAAGTCCATGTCGCCGTGCGCGACCGTCTTTGTTGCTTCGGCAAGGGATTGAATGGGCACAGTTATCCCTTTTGCGATCCGCAGTGATATCCATAAAGTGAGAAATATTATCACAAGAGCTGCTGTTGTAAGCACAAGGAAATAGAGAAAACGAATGGGGTTCTGCTGCAGCTGTATCTGTATATAGTCATTGAATGACTTCTGTATTGATTCCATTTTGGTGACAATATCGATCGGGATAGTTGTCTTGACTACCACGACAGCTGTAACCTGGCCGTTTTCAAAGACAGGGGAAGCGGCCATTACTATATCGCCCTGGTCAGTCGAGAATATGTCCGTGCCTGATATGCCCTTGAACGCATCTTTAACGAGTGTTGTATTGTCAGGCACTTTCAGCAGATAGCTTTTAAAATTATCGGTATTATGCGCTGATATTGCCTTCTGGTCCAGATGCCCGGTGCTTGATGCTATAAGGTCCGCGTGTTTTTTGGTGAACTCCTTTTCCTTCGAGTATAAGGCCCGTGCAATGTCCATCGAGTCATAGATAGGCTTTTGGATCTCGAGCGAGAACCAGAGGTCGATTGTATTGTTCAGGAGCTGGTTTGCCAGGAAAAACATAAGCGCTGAGGGGATCAGCACCAGTCCGAGAAACGTGGCGACAAGCTTTGTCCTGAACTTTGAACCGATTACTTTGCGTTTTTTCTCGGTGTAGAGGTTGAAGAGGTGCCGGCAGACAAAAAATATAAGAAGCAGCAGGTAGAGTATTATATTGACGATGATAAATATAAAACCCACCTTGATAAGCAGTGAGCCGTGCTCTATGCCGAGCTGGCTCAGGACTATACCTGTGATGATTATTGCCGCAAAGCTGAGGGTCAGGAGGCCTAATAGCGCCTTAAGGCTCTTCATTGCAGTTCTCCGACAACGAAAGTCCCGGACTCTTTTGCAAGGGTCATCTCAACCTCAGGAATGAAGTGCATGAGCATTCCAAGCAGGGGGAGCTGTTCAAAGCTTTTTGACTCTACCACCACCCTTATATAGTAAATGCCGGGTTCCAGCTCCTTAATATTTGCAAGGTTCAGTGTTTCTACGTTGAATATCCAGTCCTTCATTTTATAAAAGTCATCAAAATGCTTTTCCTTTCGGGACACCCCGTCAGCTGATACAGTGAGATACTGGTTTCTCAGGTTATCATATTTAATTGTTTTTTCTATTTTTTTTGATACAATGAACTCATCCGGCCAGAACTTCCATTCACGAAGGAGTTCAACGGTAAAAACTATTACTTTGCCAATGCCGGACCTGATAGGTTCATCAAGCTCTGAAATGTTGTTTAGTGAAAGGTTTACGATAATGTTATTATCAACGACTGAGACCTCAGGGCCGGTAATGTCCGGGGTGGAGGCATATGCCTGTATGGTAAAAAACAGTACAAACAGGAGTATAAAAGGTGCGGTCGATATTTTTTTCATTTATTCGTGACAATTCCAGAAAAATTTATTTTGATTATAACATATGATCGAACGTTACCTGTTTCAGTATGTGGAGATAAAAGCCCCATAAGTGGTTGTAATAAATAGAGGGTCTTTACGGCATATTATATGAAACTTACTATCCTTACAAGATTGATCATCGGATATCTTGCAATCTTTCTGCTTGCGATGGCAGTGAGCTTATATGCTATTTATCAACTGCGCAACCTGGAAGAGGTCACCCAGTCTATTGTTACAGTCGACAATCGTCTTGTTAATTATGAAAAGAAACTTTCTGACTTTCTTTTTTTGATGATTGGATATGAGAAAAAATTTGTAATAATCAAAGATAAACCGCTGTATGAACACTTTACCATGCTTGAGGCTGACTTTGATGGTATTATTGAAGAGATAAACACTATTGATGATACGGCAAGGATGGCATCTGTCCTGAATAAGATCAGCAGCAGTTTTCATATGTATCATTCCTTATTTAATGAAGAAGCGGAGCATATAATTTCGGGCCGGACATATTCTGTAGATGACTATAAGATAAAAAAGGAAGACGCAGTGAATAATATACTGGACGGTCTTAAACAATTAAGAGGTTACAGTCAGCGTAACACATATGATAAAGTTAAAAGTCTTGGCGAGGCTGATATTAAGGCAAGCAGGATAGCAATATTGATAGGTACGGTATCCCTGGTCCTTGGTGTCATTATCTCCATCAGCATTACCCTGAATATTACAAGACCTCTTTCTGTTATTAAAAAGAAAACCGGCCTGATCGCTGCAGGAAATTTTGATAGTGACCTTGAACTTTCTTCACCGCCCGAGATTGCTGAACTGGCAAATTCCTTCAATATAATGTGTGTTAAGCTGAAAGCGCTTGATAAGCTTAAATCCGATTTCTTTGCACTGATGTCTCATGAACTGAGAACACCTCTGACCACGATCAAGGAAGCAATATCTCTGATTCGTGAAGATATGACCGAGGGAGAAACAGCGATGCAGAAAAAGCTTTTGTATATTGTGAATGAAGAGACCGTACGATTGATCAACCTCGTCAGTTCCCTGCTGGATTTTTCGAAAATAGAAGCCGGGATGATGGTTTATAATTTTAATAATGCGGATATTGTTGAACTTATTAAAAAGGTAGTCCGTGAAATGGGGCCGTTAGTTGAATCAAAGGATATAAATCTTGAAGTAAAAATCAGGGATGAGCAGGCTTTTGTCAGTATTGATACTGAAAAAATGCTTCAGGTATTAAGGAATCTGATCGTTAATGCTATTAAGTTTACGCCTGATGGCGGCAGTGTTACGGTGCTGTCAGAAAGAGTTGATAACGAATTGAAGGTTTCTGTTTCTGATACAGGAAAAGGAATTGCGCCTGATAAGCTTACCTTGATCTTTAATAAATATCAGCAGGTTGATCATGCAGGTACCGGCCGGTCAAAGGGGAGCGGTCTGGGGCTGTATATCGTTAAACAGATAATTGTTGCGCATGGAGGTGTAGTGTGGGCAGAAAGTACCCCGGGTTCTGGAAGTACATTTGCATTTGTATTGCCGGCCTGATTCTCGTATCAGGCTGCGCTGCATTTAATAAATTTGAAAAAAAACGCGGTGTGAGCAGGAATCTGGAACTTGGCCGAAAGTTTCTTGCTGAGAGAAAGTTCACTGAAGCCCTGGAACAAAACAGAAACGTATTGCTGAATTATGATGACACCCCCCCCTCTGATGAGGCGTTGTATAACATCGGTCTCATTTATATTCATTATGACAATCCTGACAAGGATTATATTAAGGCACTGAGTACTTTTAAAGAACTTATACGTAAATATCCTTCAAGCATGTTTTCAGAGAAGGCCAGGATGTTTACAGGTTTGCTCAGCGATGTTGAACTGGTCAGGATCAATTCTCACAAGCATCTATTTAAAAGCCGTCAAAAAGTTGCAGATGGTGATTATGAAGGGGCTTTGAAAGAAGGGTTGAAGGCACTTTCTGCTAATGATAAGTCTCCTGTGATGGACATGGCTCTGTTTAATATGGGGTTGATCTATGCACATTACGCCAACCCTGCAAAGAACTATAATGAATCTGCTCTCTATTTCAACAGGCTTGTTAATGAATATAAGAATAGTCCTTTGATTGAACAGGCAAAAACATGGCTTGACCTTCTTTATATAATTGAAAAGTCAAAAAATATTGACATAGAGATAGAAAAAAGAAAAAGGGAGATCATCAGGTAAAAATGGTTACGCAGACCAGCAGAATACTTGTAGTGGATGATGATGCCAACCTTATGGAGGTTATACGGTTGAGACTCATTTCTGCAGGGTATAAGGTTTGTGGTGTATTGAAGGAAGAGGATGCTGTTAACGCTGCCAGAGAAGAGGTTTTTGACCTTGCGATAATTGATCTCCAGCTTGAAAACAGAAGCGGAATATCTCTGATGGAGGATATCCATCAGATAAGACCTGATATGCCGGTGATCATTTTGACAGCATACGGAAGTATTGAAAGTGCTGTTGATGCAATGAAAAAAGGCGCATACAATTATCTGACTAAACCCTTTGATCACATTGAACTCCTTTTGCAGATCGAGAGGGCACTTGAAAAACACAAACTTGTCAATGAGATCGAGAGACTTCAGGGACTTTTTGAAGAGCAATATGATTTTTCAAATATTGTGGCGAAGAGTGAAAAAATGCAGAAAGTGCTTGGATTGGTTTCTAATATTGCTAAAACCGACTCTACTATATATATACATGGTGAAAGCGGTACCGGAAAGGAACTGATCGCAAAGGCCATTCATGCAGGCAGTACGAGAAAGGACAAACCTTTTGTTGCTGTAAACTGTGCTGCAATCCCTGAGAACCTGCTGGAAAGCGGGCTTTTTGGTCATGAAAAAGGCGCATTTACAGGTGCATCGCATAGTGCTCAAGGTCTCTTTGCCCAGGCCCACGAAGGCACTATTTTTCTTGATGAAATTGGCGACATGTCCCTCTCTCTGCAGAGTAAAAGCCTCCGGGTATTACAGGAACGGCAGTTTTATCCTCTCGGCAGCAAGGATCCTGTCAATGTAGATGTAAGGGTCATTGTTGCAACTAATAAAGATCTTGAAAAAGAGGTGAAAAGCGGCCGGTTCAGGGAAGACCTTTTTTACAGGATCTATGTGATCCCTGTTATATTGCCTCCTTTGCGAAAAAGAAGAGAGGACATCCCTTATCTGGTAGATTATTTACTGGATAAATTCAATGAGATGATGAAGAAAAAAGTTAAAGGTCTTACTCCTTCGGCAATGCAAAAGCTGATGCTCTATGACTGGCCCGGAAATGTCAGGGAGCTGAAAAATACCCTGGAGTATGCAATGGCTATGACTACTAAGAATGTTATTAGTGATGAGCTTATTCTGTATTCAGGCAGCCGGGCCCCGGAGAAGCTCAAGACCCTCAAAGAGGCAAAAAATTCTTTTGAAAAAAACTATATTATTAATCTGCTAAAAATGACCAACGGAAATATCAGCACTGCATCCAGGCTTGCCGGAAAATATCGAGCAGATTTTTATCTCTTACTAAAGAAATATAACATCAGCCAGGATCTTTTCAAAAGATCCGAATAATAAGAACTTTTATACCGTGCTGTATGAAATACCATACAGCCTGTCGGTGATTTTTATTACAGTTTTTGCTGAATGTATCAAAAAGACCCCGTTTTCCGCATGTAATGTATGTAAATTCATACAAATAACTCAGCCCAAATCGCAGTGCAAATCCCTTTCCCACTAAAAAACCATTATATTCCAATGCATTAAAGAGTTGGCACATTAGTTGCTCATGTCTAATGAAACATGATTTATGAAACATTTAAAGGAGGGAATATAGTGACAATAAAAGAAATATTGGTCCGAGTCAAAGAATCATGCAGGCATTGTAAAGAGTGTGACCCCTGCTGTACCGGGAATTTGCTTAAAAAATTTATAAAAAATGATAAAGTCTTACTTGCTTCGGATAAATATTTCAAAAAAATATATGCCTGAGCCTATCTTATTGGTCCTTCTTTTGAGAAAAAGTTGTTAAGAAAGCAGTTATGGTAGAATAATGCTGTGTTAATCTACTGTTAAAGGAGAATCAATGATACCGGAACTGAAATATAATGACCAGGGTTTGATACCGGCAATAGTGCAGGACGTTAAGGATAACGAGGTGCTGATGCTGGGCTATATGAATGAGGAGTCACTGAAAAAGACCATCGAAGGCGGGAGGACCTGTTTCTGGAGCAGATCGCGTCAGGAGTTCTGGACCAAAGGCCTGACATCAGGCAATGTGCAGAATGTAAAAGAGATATATTATGACTGCGACGCAGACACCCTGCTTGTAAAGGTTGAACAGATCGGGTCAGGCGCATGTCACACAGGGAATAGGACTTGTTTCTATCGACAGATAGAAAAATAATTAAGAATTGTGAATTAAGAATTAAGAATCAACTACAAAAAAGCTGCAACTCGTAATTCATAATTAGTAATTCTTAATTGCCGTTAAAAAGGGGACATGGATATGAGACTTGGGGAAAAGGGTGAGGGGCTTGCTGTCCGGTTTTTGAAGAAACAGGGCTACAAAATAATCGAACAAAACTACCGGACCCGTATTGGCGAGATAGATGTTATAGCAAAAGACCGGGACACGCTTGTATTTATCGAGGTTAAGACGAGAGAGAGCATTGAGTACGGTATGCCTTTTGAGGCAGTGAACAAGGCAAAGAGACGGAAGATCGCCAATGTGGCTCTTCTATTTTTAAAGAAGCTAAAAGAGATCCCTCCCTGCAGATTTGATGTTGTCAGTATCCACATGAAAGACAACCGTCATGAGCTTGAACTCATCAAAGACGCTTTTGAGACGGATAATTATTAATTAAGAATTATGAATTATGAATCAACGGCAAAAAGAAACAACTCATAATTGTTAATTCTTAATTGAAAGTGCTATTATCATTACGCAAACTTTTATCACGACCGTGCATATCAGGGCACGGTTCATGGATGCAAATGTTGAAAATTCGGGGCGTAGCGCAGCCTGGTAGCGCGCACGGTTCGGGATCGTGAGGTCGGAGGTTCGAATCCTCTCGCCCCGACCATTTTCCCGCTTAGAAAAGCTGTAATAACAAGATGCTAAGAGTAGAGTTGCAGTTGTATGCATTAATGATCCGGTCTGATCAATAAATAATTCTTGTTTCCATAATAATATTTCTGTTATACTTTATTTTTAAAAATGAAAGGAGAATATTCTAATGGGTAAATTTTTTCGGATAGCAGGTGGAATATTAACTATAGGAAGTTTGATCGGACTAATAGTTTTAATGTTCGGCATTGGTGTCGACCTTGGAAAGCTTGATATGGTAGCTACGTATGGAGCGGTTGAAATGGTACTGGTAACAGGTTTGATACTCCAGATCTTATACAAAGTTACAGAGATGGAGCTGTAGAACTTTCTGTTTCTGGAGCTTTTGTCAGGATAGATGACTTGATCTATCTCATTTAAATTAAATAGATAACTTCAATTCCCTCATTTGTCTTCGGGACTGACGCCTGAATTCTTTGCCTCGGCGTGAGCCGGGTTTCCGCCTGATAATTATTGATGACAGGATGTTATCGCATGAAAATATCACTGAAAATATTGTACAATACCGAGCGATAACGCATAGGGCAGGAGTTTTAAATCCCCCGATCATTTAATAATCACAGGAGATCCGGTGAAAAAGTCATTATCCGCTGTTATAATCTTTGCATTAATAATCTTCATGTCCGCTGATGCCTTCGCGGAGTGGGTGTTTCAGTTTTCTTCAGGGGGAGCGATCAATGCCCCGACGCATCTTACGATAAAGCAGGACGGTGAGGAGGATATAGACCTTACCGCTGAATATGACACCAAGTCTTTCAGCACATTCGCGTATTACTATGATATGCGTATTGCAAAATGGGAGAATGGCAGGGCATGGGAGTTTGAGACACTTCACCATAAGCTTCATCTTTCTAATAAGCCTGATGAGGTCCAGAGCTTTGTGATATCCCATGGATATAATCTTAATACAGTCAACCGCGCGTGGCTCATAGACGGGTTTATCTACAGGCTTGGGGGTGGTTTTGTTATGACCCATCCAGAGACAACGGTCAGGAACAAAACATATAATGACGAGGGCGGTTTTAACGGATTTTTTATAAGCGGTGTGACTGTGCAGGCAGGGGCTGAGAAACGCTTCCCGATCAATGAAAAGATATTCTTTTCACTCGAGGCAAAGGTCACTGCGTCATACGCTGAGATAAAGATTGCTGACGGTGATGCCACTGTGCCTAATGCCGCGCTTCACGGGATATTCGGCCTCGGGTATAAATTCTAAATAATCATTCATACCGTAATGCATCAACAGTCATCTTTTTTGCCGCTATCCTTGCGGGCAGGTATGATGAGACGATCGATACAATAACAGATATAAGGAACGGCAGGTAGAGTCCCTGGAAGGTGATGCGCGGGTAGACCATGCTGTCTGCTATGAAATAGCGGTTGTGCGAGGTGAAGGTGCTGAGGTCTATTCCGTAACAGGCTGTTATATATGCCGCAAGCCATCCTGTTAAAAGTCCTGCAAGAGTCGCTGTCAGGCATAACAGGAAGCTTTCGAGAAATACGAGCCAGACAAGTCCATTGGCTGTCATGCCCATTGCCTTTAGTATCCCGAATTCCTTGAACCGCTCAACAATGGTCAGTATGTAATTATTGGCGATCCCGAATCCAACGAGTATAAAGACGAGGGTCATCAGGATTCCGGCAGAGACCTCATTCATCTTAATGAGCTGAACCAGGTCAGGCATCAGTTCCTCCCATGTGCGAAGCTGTATGTTTGGAGGCAGAAGGCCGGTCAGTTCTTTTAGTGCATCATCTGTGTTAATGCCCGGTTTGATGAAGATGGATATCTCAGGCTTTGAGGTTTTGAGTATTTTGTCACTTAATGTCTTAGCGGACATGAACGAGATGCCCCTGTCGAAATTATCTGTTCCGGTTTTGAATAAACCGCTTACAGCATAACTGCCGAGAGGTCTGCCGGAAAGATCAATGACTGACAGGTTTTCACCCGGTTTAATATTTAGCTCCCCTGCAGCAGTAGACCCTGTTAATATATTATTCCCATTGTCAGATGGATAACTGCCTTTTGTTATGCGTTTTGAGATGGCTGTTGTCTTTGATTCAGTTTTAGGATCTATGGCGTACAGGACTGATGGGACTAATGTACTGCCTTTTTTTAAGACTGCTCTAAAGCGGTATCGCGGCAGCGCTGCTTTTACCATGCTGTTTTTTGAAAGCTTGTCGGCTATTTCCCCGGGATTGTCTCCAACAGGCAGTTCCACGAAGATATGCCCGTAGTGCAGAGATGTTGTATTGTTTATCATGGCATCGTTTATGCCGGTTGTTATGGAGTAAAGCAGGACGAGTATCGCGGTGCCGAGCAGGATGAAACTGCCGGTTGCGAGGGTCTTTCTTTTGTGGTGTGTTATAAAGCGGAACGCGAGCGGTATCCAGACTGAAAAAAATATTCGCGGGTTCAAAATTTTCTCAGGCCGGTCAGCAGGTCAGGGTAGCCGAATATTATCATTAATGTTCTTATGAATGCTCCCTGTCCGTATTTATTGAGCGGAAGGCCGCTCTGGGCGAGGTGTTCCAGTGATATCCTGAAATGTGTCATGGACTCTTTCTGTGCAAGGTCTGTTGCCATCGGAAATTTTTTGTAGAGGCGGGTATTTTCTTTGAGTTCTGATTTATTTTTCTGCCTGAGCATCTCTGACAGAATAACCTTTTCCTGTGATCCATCTCCATGCATTATCAGGGATGCAAGGTAGTTATGCTTTCTGTTCACAATGTCATCACCAATATCACTCAGGTCGTCGAGTATCTGACAGGCCAGTCCGAAGTGGCAGAGACCGTTTCTTATATCTTCAGCCTTCTGCATATCGGCAATATCTCCAAGCGCTAACGGCGCGGCAAGAGGGGATGTGAAAAGCTTGCCTGTTTTTGCAAAATGTACCTTCTGAATTATTTCTTCGGGAGACATGAAATATTCCACACCGCCTTCTTCTTCCGCTTCTTCAACCCCGCTTGCTGAAATTGATGAAAGAGAGATATTGAGAAGCTTTTCCATTTCGTCATGTGTAATTATGCCTTTATTTGCATAGTCCATCAGAAATGAAAAGAATATCCGGTCTGTAACGAGCAGTGTATGAACGGACTTGAACACCCCGGCCTGTTCTGGAAGGTCTGTCAGGATCATCTCTTTAAGTTCATTGTCCAGCAGGTTGTCACAGGCGGTCACCCATGCGCGGAGACAATGGTTCAGCCTTGCGTAGAGAGTGAGACGGGGCAGGGGGATATCCAGGACATGAAATATCGCGATGAACAGGACGGAGAAATAATTATGTCTGAACGTGGTCCATCTTTCAGGGACAGGTTTAAGGGCGATACCCGAACCTGCAACTATCCCTTCCGCCTTCATCCAGAAGTCCCGCAAAACGGACTGCTGTTCGGAGAGGCTTTTTCTGAATATATCAATTTTCATCAGGAAATCAAAATTTGCCATAGAGGGTATTATATCAAAATTACTAATTACTAAGGCACTGGACCAGCAGAAAAAATCTGATAGCATAGAAGTTAATGAATAATAAGAAATTAACGGCCTGTCGCATGAAAAAGAGAATCCCGAAATTTAAGAATGAGGACGAAGAGAGAGGTTTTTGGGTAACTCATAATTCAACTGATTATGTTGAATGGAGCAGGAGTAAAAAGGTTGTACTGTCAAAAATGAAGCCATCAATAAAAACGATCTCTCTGCGCCTTCCTGAATCCATGCTCGAAGAGCTGGAAATGACCAGGTTGTAACATGACCGGGCATTTCATATCAAAAAAAGCGGGACCACCTGTAAAATAAGTGGCCCCGCCCTTTAGGTCATTCTCACGTAAGTTATTCTCTCATACCTACTGCAATTTCAACACGGCGATTAAGCCTGCGTCCTTCCGAGCTGTTATTGCTGGCAATCGGATTAATGGGGCCAAACCAGTGACTTACAAGTCTTTCAGAACCTATATTGAAATTGCTCGCAAGATAGTCCTTTATGCTTTCAGCTCTTTCACGTGACAGTCCGATATTGTATTCTTCGCTTCCAGTATTATCTGTATATCCGTGAAGTACTGCATAGCTGTTCTCATTCGAATTCATGAACTTACCAACCTGATTAAGATACTGAGTGTATTCATAGCCTATTTCAGTTTTATTGAAATCAAACAATATATTGTCGACCTTGGCGCCTACAACTTTTATATCTGTTACTGTCTCAATTTCCTCTGTTGATTTAACAACATAGAGTGCACCTGAGTTGTATTCTGAATTTTCAATGAAATCTGAAAAAGCTATTGTTCTTGCACAAAAGTTCACTTTTCCCAGGTTGTTAACAACCTGCTTGCTCATTTCATCATCAGCTGTGCTTATTACATAAAAACATGCATTATATTTTGAGGCAAGCTGTTTTGCTCTGGCAAGCGGGCTCATTCCCGGTGCCTTGGTATATGATCCATCGGTATAGATAAATACCACTGTCTTGCCGGAGAGGTTCGCTAATACAGGGTCAAGTTGTCTAAGGCTATTCTGAAGACTTGAAGAACCTTGTGTGCTTTCGGGAAGCATGTCAAGCGCGGCATTGAACTTGGCTTTGTCGTATGGCTGGGCAGGTAAAAGCTCTTTCCATCCTGAAGATATATACAGGCCGATATTATGTCCCAGGTCCGGAAAGTTTTCATTGCTCTGTCTTAATGTCTTCTTGGCAATTTCATACCTTGTCATCCCTGAATCCTTATAAGGCGCGTTCATTGAAGAGGAGGTATCAAAAAGAATTATCCCGTTATCTGCTGTTTTTATTAATTGTTCTTTTACAACAACCCTCTCTTCAAAATCCACCTTTGTCAAGATCTCAATTGCCATTACATTCGAGGCGATCAGTCCTGTTAAAACCATACCCAAAATCAGCGATATAATAAAAATCTTTCTTTTCATCGTAAATCCTCCTGTTTTTGTTTTAACTATTTTTATTGTTAACAAGTTGATGGGACCTGTTATTGTTAATCTGCAGGGCTACTCTCCTTCCCGTATTGAAAAAAATACACAGTTTTTTATGCTTCATATATTTCTTATATCAAAACGCTTGAAAGTCTGCTATCCTTTAATTGACAGGATATTTTTATAGTGCGACTGAAACCGGATAGAGCAAATGAACTCTTTAGATAGAATGGGATTATTAAAACATTATCATCTTTTTGAAACTCACGAACCTGAAGAATTTCGCAGGATAGCCGCCCGTATCTTCAATACTGCTCAAAGCAGTTCAACCATAACAAAAAAGAAATTCTATTTTTGTATTAATCATTTTGAATTTGGCAATGTTACCCTGAGCTATGTTGTTTCTGATACAGATCTTGAAATTAAGGCAGGAGAGTTAAGTAACTATTATTCCCTTTTTATTCAGAAAGAAGGCAGGGTCGGTCACATTATAGATAATCAAAAATTCACAACTGTTCCCGGTAAGGCGGTAATTCATTCTCCAACACAAAAAATAGTCATGAAGGCATCCGGTCCGGCAGCGGTCCTGGCAGTCCGTATCTCCAGGGTTGCGCTGGAAAGATCTCTTTCCAGCCGACTGAATGAAAATCTTCATAATACTTTGAAGTTTTTTCCGGCTCTTGATCTCACTACAGGAGCTGGTCAAGCCATTGAACGATTGATAATGTTTATTTGTAATGAACTGGATACAATGAACAGTTTGATGCGATTTTCTCCGCACAGCATTAAGCACTTAAAGCAAACCCTCATCACCTCCTTACTTGACGGGCAGACTCATAACTATTCTCATATAATGCGGGGCTCGTTGCATGATACAAGCTTTGACTTAGTTCGCCGGACTGAGGAGTTTATTCACAATAACATCGATGAACAGTTGAGCTCAGGCACCATAGCCGCAGCCATGGGAGTAAGTGAACGCTCACTTTATCGCAGTTTTCGACGTCACGGAAAGTCTACTCCAATGGAAATCTTCAGGCATGAGCGTCTTAAGCGCGTCCATGTAATACTTAAAACAGGACTTCCCGGAACTACTGTCATATCCGCTGCAATGAACTATGGATTTTTTCATCTCGGCAGGTTCTCTCAATACTATAAAAGCCGCTTTGGAGAATCGCCATCCATGACACTGCGCAGAGCGCGGGAGAAACTATGATCAGAAATTATTTTAATTGATATTATTGATATGCTTTAGGCACTTGATGGCTTTCAGCATGTAAGCTTTGCAGATCAGTTGAACAGTCTTTTTTAATGTTGTATGCAGTGAGTATGCTTTTGTGACTTTTTTCAGCTTTTTTGCGGTCGATAACAACCCGATTCCCATCATTATTTTTAAAGATAATATACGGGTCAGAAGAGTTTTTTACCAGGTTGTGCAGTTCGTTGATATCCTTGAATTTATTACCGTTTATCTCTGACACTATCCAGCGGTTCAGGTCATGATATCCTTCATTTATATCCGCGGGTAACACCCTGAGGGCTATTACAACCTCCTTTTTTTCCTCTGTAGGACGCTTTGATAACTCTTCAGTCAACTCTTTTGGTACATCCTTACATGTATTTAGGAAATCTTTTGTAAGCGTGCTGAAAACAATGCCGCCAAAAATAAAATATTTCGGTCTCTTATCGTATTGTTCATTCGGGACAAGCCGGAAGTCTTTCCTGGTTTTATGAAGTGAAAGGGTAAAGTTCCTGATCTTTCCTGATCGCAATATATCCAGATCGATCTTTTCTCCAAACTGCTGCATTTCAATAAAATAGTTGTAACCCGTCCACTCCCCGGGCCGGAATTCAACATTTCCGTCATCACGGATGTTATAACCGTTGATAGCAATTACAATGTCGTTCTTCTGTAATTGATTCTTTGCTTCAGAGCCAGGGAGCACCTTATTGATCAAGACCCCTGCATGGTCGTTCTGAAGGCAGTATTTTTTCTTTAGATTAGGGTTTATCATGTTTTGAGTAATAAGGCCTGCATCAGGAATGCCATCATAATGTTCGTCTGCAATGTCTTTCAAAAATCGTTTTATAACAGGGGCTGGAATCATATGGGCGATCTTTTTCGTACTTGAAGCCTGCATAATAATGCCTGTAACTCTATTATCGGAAATAACCGGTCCGCCGCTGTTTCCGGGTTTGATCGAAGCATTTATCATTCCGGCGAGAAAAAAACTGCTGCTGTGTTTGTACTCAAGGCGATCAAAAAAAGAAAGAATACCATCTGTTATTAGCAGCTTCCGGCCTGCAGGGAAACCGTATATACGGACTTTTTCATTAGCTTCAGGCAGGTCACCAAGCTTTAAGGGTATGACCCCTTTAAAGAATTCTTCGTCGTCTATTTTCAGAAGTGCAAGATCGGCTTCATGAGATACGTTCAAAACACTTGCATTATACATCTTTGATCTTCCATGTCTTTTTACCTGAATAAATGTTTGATTTGCAACAATATGGGCAGTAGTCAGTACTCTGTTGCCCTCTATAATACATCCGGTGCCGTTTACAATGCTTGGAGGCAACATCATCCATGGGCTGGAATAGGATGGTTTACTGTGAACGGTATATATCTTGACCACTGCACTTTTTATGTCAGTTTCCTGTTTTTCTGCAAATGCGAAACAGGAAAATACCAATTGAATTATAAATAGAAGAAATAGGATCCGGGTTATTTGAATGTTGCTTTTAAACTGTTTTACAGAATTATTGCTCAATTATTGTTACTCCAATTATTATTATGATATTGAAGGAAGTAAAGTATTTTTTCGTTCTTTATACTAGAAATAGCAATATTAGTGCCAAGTGTAAAAATGAGATATTCTGGGCAGCTTTATGTAAATTTTTAATTATGAGGTACAAAAAAATGTCATAGGTGACAGATTTTTGTCATTGAGGTCAGGGGTTGAAGGAATTAGAGGGAAGCAGCCTTAGCTGCTTCCCCAATATATGCGATATCCGGCCGGGAACCGGCTCTACTTCTGTTTGCTTCTGTAATCCGCTATTGCCTTGTGCAGTGCCTCTGCACCCAGGTTGGAACAATGCATCTTCTGGGGCGGAAGTCCGTCAAGGGCTTCGGCAAGTGAGGCCTTTGTGATCTTCATGGCTTCATCAAGGGTCATTCCCTTTGCAACCTCTGTTACCATGCTTGATACAGCAATAGCCGCGCCGCAGCCGAATGTCTGGAATTTAATGTCTGTTATCACGTCATCTTTTACCTTGATGAATATCTTCATTGCGTCACCGCATACAGGGTTGCCCTCAGCCCCGATACCGTCTGCGTCCGGTATTTCCCCGACATTCCTCGGGTTTGTGAAATGGTCCATTACTTTTGGGGTGTACATGTCTCTCCCTCCATTCCTTCCCAGCCCTTTGCGTATGGAGATATCTCTCTCAAACGGTTTATGACCTTCGGGAAGGTTTCGTTAAAATAATCTATATCTTCAGCGGTTGTGCCTTCACCAAGGGTGAATACAACTGAGCCTTGAGCCATATGGATCGGTGTTCCGATCGAGAGAAGTACAGGCGATGATTTAAGCGCCTTTGAACTGCAGGCAGAACCGCTTGCACAATAAACTCCGTTGCCGGCAAGGAGCATAAGCATTGCCTCTCCTTCAATGTATTCGACAACAAAGCTTGCGTGTCCGGGCAGTCTCATTTCAGGATGGCCTGTAAGCATGACGTTGCTTGTATCAAGAGCGGTCTTTATGAGCCTGTCCCTGAGGGGTTTTATATGGTCTATCCGTTTTTGCAGGTCTCTTTTTGCAATTTCAGCGGCCTTGCCCATTCCTGCTATTGCAGGTACATTTTCTGTTCCGGCCCTGCGTCCGCCTTCCTGTATGCCGCCGTATATCAACGGTACAATACGGATACCCTGTTTGACATAGAGCGCTGCCGCACCCTTGGGGCCATAGAACTGGTGGGCGGTGAAAGTCATCAGGTCAACGTTCAGGGCCTCGACATCCACAGGTATATTACCGACAGATGCGACCGCATCGGTATGGAATATCGCGCCTTTCTCTTTGACTATCCTGCCTATCTCGGCAATAGGCTGTATTGTACCTATCTCAGGGCTTGCGTGGATGATGGATACAAGAATGGTCTCATCGGTCATTGCCTTTTTTACAGCTTCAGGGTCTACCATGCCGTGATTGTCAACAGTGAGGTATGTGACTGCAAATCCTGCTTTTTCCAGGAACCGTGCAGTATTGAGTATTGAATGGTGTTCGACCTTTGATACTATGATATGTTTCCCTTTTGCCTGGTTGGCGTACGCGATCCCTTTAAGTGCAAAGTTGTTGGATTCAGCGCCGCTTGAGGTAAAGACTATCTCTTTGGCCTTTGCATTTATCAAAGACGCGGTTAATTCCCTCGCGCTCTCGATCGCCTCTCTTGACTTCATCCCCGGTTCATACAGGCTCAGGGGGTTGCTGTAATTTTCCTTGAAAAAGGGCAGCATGGCATCGAAAACTTCCGGAAGGAGCGGGTTGGCTGCCACATGGTCCATATATATAGTTTTCATTATGACTCCTTTATCTTTTTGACAAAAAATTTATAATGATCAGTGTCTTCATAGATACCTAGAAACTCGTTGCCTGTCTTTGTGCACCAGTCAGGAATGTCCTCAATAGCGCCCTCATAATCAGTGAGTATGGAAAGTGTCTGTCCGATCTCTATCTCCTTGATCTGGTCATCTATTGCGAGCAGATGCATCGGGCACATCATGTATATTACATCCGTTGTCGCGTCTGTCTCAATAGGTTTATCAAGAAAACTCAGTTTATTGCTGTTCAATTTCAGAGCCTCTGTAAATGACATTTTTCATCCTATCAGCTTTATTTCTTCCTTAAGAAGATCATTGAGATTTATCGTATCGAGAAAGTCCTCTATCTTTTCACCAAGTGACTTCCATAGCAGCCGTGCGACACACCCGTCAACACGTTTACAGCTTTTTGCCTCAGGGTCAAGGCATTGTGCTATTGTCACCGGGCCTTCCAGGGCGTTGAGTATCATGCCGACGCTTATCTCCTCAGGCTTTTTATTAATTTCATAACCGCCGCCCGGGCCCTTACGGCTGGTTATAAGTTTCGATTTGCGAAGCTGGTTCAAAAGCTGTTCAAGATAGGAGACCGAGACATCCTGACGCTTTGCGATCTCCTTGATGGAAAGGGGGCCTTTGTTAAAGTTCTTTGCCAGCTCGAACATTGCCCGTACTCCGTATTGTCCTTTTGTAGATAGCTTTAACATGGTAATTATAATACTCCACTAATATAGTCAAGCTTTAATTATATAAATTACAATAGTCCAGCGATTATGTCAAGTATTATAGGGGGGATTATTTTAACAGTTCTTTGTAGATGGTAAGGAGTTTTTCGTAGGGATCTTCAGACACCTGGATGATTGTATGGGTCTCTTCGGCTGAGTGCAGGGTATCGATTATTTTCAGGCACATATCAGCTGTTTTACCCTCTTTGATAAGGACGAAGCCGCAGGGGAAGAGTATGTTATTACCGGCTTGCAGGGCTTTTTTCACTGATACTGCAAAATCCTTGAAATATGGCGTCCCGTCACAGCTGAGGGTCCTTACAATAACTTCGGCCTTTGAATATGCTGTTAATGTACTGCGCAGATCGTCAGGCTCCAGGAATATGATCCTCTCTTTCATGTCCGGGCTGGACTCTCCTATAACATTCCTGAGCCTTGAAGCTGGTTTTTCAGAAAAGGAGATAGCAATGTCCGTATCAGGAGGAAAAGCAGATTTGCCCGAAAGTTCGATAAGCACATCAAAAAGGAATGAAGGCTGTTTTATATTTGAGAAAATGATCAGCTTGTTTTTAGTCCGTATCTTTTCAACGCTCGGGTTTTTGCTTTTTTCTGTTTCTTCCGGAAGATGAATGAACGGGTGAACAAGTTCAAAATTTGGTTTCTTTCTGTACATGGATGCAACATCATATGTATCCTTATCATTAAAGATGATCTTGTCAGCCATGGAAAAAGAGGTGTTCAGTGTCTGTGTGCCTCCAAAGGGGCTTCTCATCTGGCCGAGTAAAGAAAAGAGTTCTGAATGAATGGTTATTACTGTCTTTACACGGAAGAGCCTGCCTATGAACACGGAGGCCATAAGCTTGAGCAGTCCGATCCTCAGGTATCCCTTTGTGGCGAAATGAACAATATCTTTCCCCCTGCAGTGCTTGAGGAGCTTCATGACATAACCCGGGACACCGGCGGTATTGATGAACCTTTTGTCAGTGGCGGGATTTTCCGAGATGTTTATCACACTGCATTCATGCCCGTCTTTTTCGAGCCTGTAGAACAGTGATATGTTCTGGAGATTTTCTTCTTCGTACGGCGGTGCAAAATTTCCTATCAATAATATTTTCATTGTGTTTTCCCGTTCACAGTTAAGGACAGGTATAATTGAAAGAAACTATTAGATTCGATGCTGATATTATATTTCAAAGTGTTGCCATCTATTTTCTTAACAAGGTTTCATGTTTATGATTAAGCATATAGTTTTCTCTAAGGTATCGAGAAATACTTTCTTTCAGTTATACCTGTCCTATCTTTACGGCTACTCTGTCGCCAATCTTAATGTTATATTGTTCCGCAGCACTATTTTTATAAACAAACAGTTCGAGCTGTCCGAAACTGTTCATTATGGCCGAGAGCCTGGAACTTTCTCCTTCAGCGTAACATGCTGAAAGAGGCACTGCTTCATTATTATAAATAGTATCAAATAATGCATCCTGTTTGTCATTTGGTCCGGCAAGGTCATCTTTGATAATGTTTGTTATGCAGTTGCCGAACACATCTATTGAAATGACCTCTCCATTGATAGTATTGCCTGAGATCGACGGGGCAGGGGATTGAATGGTTGTATAGTCGGTTATCTCTTTGCCGAAATCTGCAATAGAAATGCCTTTTGAAAGCCATGCACCTGCCGGCGCGAAAATATCACGGCCATGAAATGTCGGGCCGTTCATAGGTAGGAAATATTTTTCTGATGTCATATGTATAACTGTCAGGTCAGCTTTGTATTCATTGTAAATGCCGCTGAACACCCCGTTGTCGGGGCCGATAAAATAACTGCTGCCTGCCTTTATCAGCAGGGGCCTGCGGCCGCTTCCCACACCGGGGTCAACAACCGCAATATGTATGGTTGAAGGCGGGAAATATCTGTGAGACAGTGAGAGCGCCTGAGAAGCCTCTGATATGTTGTGGCGCTCGATATTGTGAGTGAGGTCGGTAATTACTGCGTCAGGATTTATATTGAGAATAACGCCTTTCATTATTCCGGTAAAAGGGTCTTTCAGTCCGAAGTCTGTGGTGAGAGTTATTACAGGTCTTTTCAGCATCTAAGAGCGCCGATAAGGTCGCTTATGCGGTTAATGTTCTCTGCTTCCATATACTCTTTTATGCCCTCAACTATCTTCTCTGTAATGGCAGGGTCTATGAAATTCGCGGTGCCCACAGCAACAGCGCTTGCTCCGGCTATTATAAATTCAATAGCATCTTCAGCAGTGATTATCCCGCCCATACCTATTATCGGTATCTTTACAGCATTATAGCACTGCCATACCATTCTTACGGCAACCGGTTTTATAGCCGGGCCTGACAGCCCCCCGATTATGTTTGCGAGTTTGGGTTTGCGTTTTCTGATATCAATTGCCATTCCTGTAAGTGTATTGATGACCGATATCATGTCAGCCCCTGCTCCTTCAGCCACCTTTGCCATAAGCGCGATGTCCGTGACATTCGGGGAGAGCTTTACAATAAGGGGGAGGGTGGTTGCCTTGCGTACTTCACTGACCACTTTATCCGTGACCTTCGGGTCTGTGCCGAAGATGCTCCACCCGGACTGTTTGTTCGGGCAGGAGATATTCATTTCAAGGGCATGTATGCCTTTTACAGAGCTTAGTTTTTCAGCAGCCTCTACATATTCCGGTATCGAGTCTCCGAAGAAATTCACTATTACAGGTGTATTGATTTTGCGCAGGAACGGGAGCTTGTCATGTATAAAGCTCTCAATCCCTATGTTCTGAAGCCCTATGGCGTTCAGCATGCCGGACGATGTCTCGACAATGCGCGGAGGCGGATTGCCCGGTTTGGGTTTAAGCGACAGCCCCTTTACAACAATAGCTCCGAGGTTATTCAAATCCACAAACTCAGCATACTCGTCACCGTAACCGAATGTGCCGGACGCAGTCATTACTGGGTTTTTCAATTTCAAACCGCCCAGATTTATCTTAAGATTTGTTTTATTGATTTTGCTCATATTATTTTTAAATTCCAAATGATAAGCACCAAATAACAAATAAGAACCAAACTCCAATGACCGAAACACTAGTGTGTGTCCTTGAATGTTTGGAATTTTGTAATTGTGATTTATTTGTATTTTGTAATTTGTATTTTGTTATTTGCTGCATATTATTTCCACACTATTTTTTCTGCTTCAAAGACAGGACCTTCCTTGCATACACGTTTATAGCCGTCAATTGTATTCACAATGCAGCCAAGGCATGTGCCGATGCCGCAGGCCATATGCTGTTCGAGCGCGACATAGCTTTTGATATTTTTCTTTAAAGTAAATGCAGTCAGGGCCTTGAGCATCGGTCCGGGGCCGCACGCGTATACAGTGTGATCAGATGCTGTTGATGCATGTTTAGTGAAATATTCTTGTAAGGGGGCCAGAATATTGCCTTGTTCTCCTAATGTGCCGTCATCAGTTGTAATGACCGGCTTTATGCCGATAGACTTCAGTTCCTTCCTGCAGAAGACCTCGTCCTTTGTCCTTGCCCCGTAGAACAGAACAGGGGAACTTGCCGACACTTTTTCAGCAAGGGAGAATATGGGCGCTATGCCGATACCCCCTGCCACAAGGATTATTTTTCCCGGGTCTTTTTTGACAGGGAAGACACTGCCGAGCGGGCCGAGTACATCGAGAGTTTCCCCTGGCTTTTTTTCGCAGAGTATGTTTGTGCCTTTGCCGGCCACACGGTACATGAACTGGAGCCAATTTCCTGTAATGCGGTGTATGCTCAGAGGGCGTTTTAATAACGGGTCGAGACCCATATTTACCGAGAGCATATAAAAATTACCGGGTTTTGGCTTTTGCGCATTTCCTGACGGCTGAAGGGTCAGTAGAAAGTGGTTATCTGCGATCTTTCTGTTCTCTTTTACAGTTGCTTTGAATGATCTAGACAAATTTTATCTCTAATACCTCATATTCGATCGTGCGCGCAGGCACTTTCACAATAGCGGTGTCACCTTCTCTCTTACCGATAAGGGCCTTCGCGATAGGAGAATGTATTGATATCATGCCTGCCTTAACATCCATCTCTTCCGGGCCGACGATGAAGTATTGTTTTTCCTCATCAGTGTCCACATCAAAGAGTGTTACTGTTGCGCCGAACGCTATTTTGTCCGATTTTATCTTTGACGGGTCTATGACCTCTGCAAGTGCTATCATGCTTGAAAGCAGCTGTATGCGTCCTTCAAGGAACGACTGTTTTTCTTTTGCCGCATGGTATTCGGCATTTTCCGAAAGGTCGCCATGCGCCCTTGCAACGGCAATGTCCTTAACATTCTGAGGACGCTCAACCTTTATAAGGCTGTCAAGTTCTTCTTTTATCTTTTTATGCCCTCCAGGGGTCATTGGGAATTTTTGCATGATCTACCTCCAGGGCAAATTTTAACAATTTTTAATTTTATAAGTAAACCTTAAAATTTACAGGGAGTTCTTATTGTTTATGATACTCCTGAAGTGATTTGATGTTTATCTGTTTTTTCTTCATCACTTCAATGGCGTTTATTGTGGCGCGCGCTCCGGAAACGGTCGTTGTGTAGGGAACATTGTACTGAAGGGCGCTTTCCCTGATAGAGAATGAGTCCTTTTTTGCCTTTGCGCCTGTGACCGTATTGATTATGAAATCTATTTCTTTGTTCTTTATCAGGTCAACGCAGTGAGGTCTGCCTTCTGTGACCTTATTGACGGTTTCAGCCTTGATGCCGAGCATCTCGA
>CBFDEG010000032.1:0-23859 GCA_965603765.1 uncultured bacterium
ATTGCCACACCGTACTGCAGTTTGTGTTCGACCCTCCCGAAAAGATTGTAATAGGTCGGGTTGTTCTCTACAACAACGGGCGCTCCCTTCAGGTCATGGTTATTTACAAATACATTTACGGAATATCTGTCAAACGAAGGCCCTGTTTTTTCGGGTTTCATGAACGGCAGGACAGGAGTCTGCTCTTCCTGCGGTTTGAAATCATCAAGGTGCTCAAGGAGGTCTTCTTTGACCTCATCAAGGTAGCTGGTCAGGTCACTGTTATCACTGTATTTGGTTTTTAGTTCATCTATCCTGTGACCGACGCAGGAGAGGGCCGCCTGGCGCTCAAGGTCCTTCACTATGTTTTTTATTTTTTTTTCTTCTTCCCTTACTGTCCTTATCGCATCGTCAAGCTTCTCCTGCAGCTCTTTACCTATTTGTTCCACCTTCTTTTTAACTTCAGGCTCAAGGTCATTGTATTCTTCTTCGCTTAATGTTTCGCCCGTTGTCTTTACCGGCACAAGGACAAGGCCGCTTACGGTTTTTCTCAGGGTGAAGTCCCTTTCTTTTGCGGCGGCCTCAAGGTCTTCAAAATTCTTTTTCTGCTTTTTCTGAAAAGTATCGACCATGCCGTTCTTCTGTTTTTCGTATTCCTTTGAATCGAAGACCTTGGGGATCTCCTGCCGCAGGGCGGTTATCATTTCATTTATGTCTTTCTGAAAGGCCGCGCCGGTCCCCGGAGGAAGGCTGATCGCCCTTGGGGCATCATTGTTCTTAAAGTTATAAACATAGCACCAGTCGTCGGGTACAGGTTCATCGGCTGATTTTTCTTTCAGTATGTTTTTTATGGTGGTCAGCTTTCCTGTGCCGCTTTCACCGAGTATATAAATATTGAACCCGTGGCTGTCTATGTCGAGTCCGAACTCAAGAGCGTTCAAGGCCCTTTTCTGTCCGATGGTCTCTTTCAGGGAAGTGATGTCGTCAGTTGTATTGAACGGCAATTCAGAGTCTTTACAGCGGAGATACAGTTCTTTTTCGGCTACTTTTTTTAACATGCATGTCCTCCCGGGATCTGGTAAATGAGAATATATAATTTATTGTTAATTATCGGACTTCTCTGGGATTTATTGACATTATAGCCTTGATAGATGTTGTTGACAAGTATTAATTGCTGTCAGCCGCGGGGATGATGTGTCTTGTGGACCTTTTTCAGTCTTTCAGGCGTGACCTTGGTGTATATCTGTGTGGTTGATATGTCGGTGTGCCCGAGCATTTTCTGCAGGGCCCTGAGGTCGGCCCCGTTGTCAAGCATGTGGCTTGCAAAGCAGTGCCGTAACATATGGGGCGACAGTTCGATGGACAGGTCTTTGGAATATGTCTTTGTAAGCTGCCAGAGACGCTGTCTTGTCATTGGTTTTCCGCCTTTGGCAAGAAACAGGTAGGGACTTGTCCTTTTTCCGAGTATTTCAGGTCTGGACTCTTCGATATAGAGCTGCAAGGTCCCCAATGTTACATGGCTAATGGGAACTATCCTCTCTTTTGAACCCTTACCGACCACTGTTATGAACCCGGCCTCAAAATTGATGTCTTCAAGTTTGATGTTTATGACCTCGCTTGCGCGCAGGCCCGAGGAATATATTATTTCGAGCATCGCCCTGTCACGTAAAGAGAGCTTTTTGCCCTCAGGAGTGTTGAGAAGGATCGAGACCTCTTCTGTGCCGATTATGCGGGGGATCCGTTTCCAGCCTTTTGGTGTTGAGAGGTTTTCAACCGGGTCCTCCTTGAGTATGCCCTCCAGGAGAAGAAATCTGGAGAAGGTCCGAAGGGTGGATATGTTCCTTGCCAGCGTGGCGGTCTGGTTTCCGTTGTCGCGCAGGCTGCTTATGAAAGATACAATGTCATTTCTGTTAAAGCTTTGGAGCTTCTGTCCGTTTTCCTCAAGATGTTTTGTGAATTTTTTCAGGTCTCTATTGTATGCCTCGAGAGTATTGGGTGAGAGGCCTTTTTCGACTGTCAGATAATTCAGGAATTTTTCCACTATATCTATCATTAATATTCAGGATACATGAAGCTGCAGGTGGGACGCAAGCAGGGAGCAGGTAATGGTCCCGGTCCTGCTGAGCTGTACCTGAACAATATTATATGGGAAAATCGTCTGAAGTTAAGGGTGACGGTTTTTTTATAAACAATAAGGCATGTTAAGAGATGTTATGTTGTTTGCTTAATAGTACTACAAATAGTACCTTGAAGTGATAACTGCCACAAAATATAGGGGATATAAAAAATACTTATTTTTTTACTTGACAACTGGGGTCGACCTCCATAGAATGGTTTGTAGTGGAATAAAGTGGAGGATAGCGGCATATGTCGTCATTTACAGGTAAATATTACTATACAGTTGACCCCAAAGGCAGAATAATCATGCCGGCTCCTCTACGTAAAATTATTTCAGCCCATTATAACACAAAGTTTTATGTTGCCAATGCGCTTTTTGACCGCTGCCTTCATATGTATCCGCAGGAAGAATGGAACAGCCTGGAGGAAAAGGTGAGAAGTCTTCCCAAAATGGACAAAGACGTCAAGCTCTTTAAAAGAAGGGTCATTGCCTCTGCAATTGAATGCGATATTGACAGGCAGGGCAGGATACTTATTCCAGCCTCACTGAGAGAGGACGCTGATATTGCCGGGGACATTGTGATAGTGGGGCAGGTGGAGAAGATAGAGCTGTGGAACAGGAAGGAATGGGATGCTGTTATTGACCTTTCCGGTGTTGATCAGGAATCTGTGGAGGAAAAACTGGCGGGTTACGGGTTATAGATGGATATTGTGCATGTACCTGTAATGCTGCCTGAAATACTTGATATGATGGCGCCAAAAGATAATGGAATATATGTTGATGCAACGCTCGGACTCGGAGGGCATGCTGAAGGTATGCTGAAGCTGGCGCCCGAATGTACCCTGATCGGTCTGGACAGGGACGGGGATGCGATAGAGATGTCCCGTGAACGTTTAAAGGGGTATAGCAATGTGCACCTTGAGAGGGACAGTTTTTCAAATATGAAAGAGGTTGTCAACGGACTCGGATATGAAAAAGTGACAGGTATCCTGATCGATGCGGGTGTTTCCACCATGCACCTGAAGTCGGAATCCAGGGGGTTTAGTTTTTTAAGGGATGAACCGCTCGATATGAGAATGGATTGCAGGCAGAGCCTTACAGCGGAAAGGGTAGTTAACAGCTACACGGAGAAAGACCTTGCGGACATTATCTTTCAGTACGGTGAGGAGCGGGCCAGCAGGAGGATAGCAAGGGGTATTGTGTATGCGCGCCGCAGGAAACCGATCAGTTCATGCAAGGAGCTTGGTGAAATTATTGCAAGATCGCTCGGGGGGCGCGGGCGGATACATCCTGCAACAAGGACCTTTCAGGCCATAAGGATAGAGGTGAATAAAGAGCTTGAGGAGCTTTCAAAGGCTGTTGATGCCGGGGCTGAGCTGCTCGCTGAAAACGGAAGATATTTTGTTGTTTCATACCATTCGCTTGAAGACAGGATAATTAAAAATGCATTCAGGAAACTGGCAAAAGAAGGAATTTTTAACATAATCACAAAAAAACCCCTGGTGCCGGGTCGTGATGAACAAAGATCAAATCCATCATCGCGAAGTGCAAAACTCAGGGTGGCGGAGAAGATATGACCGGTAGAAGAGTAAAGAACAGCAAAAAGCTAAGGGTGGTCATGAAGTCAGGTTTTTATCTGTATGCAGTAATATGTCTGTTTTCCATGGTCTGGCTTAAGGCCGCTGTGGTGAGCATGGAGTATGAACTGGGAACTCTCGGTAACCTGAAAACAGACCTTGTGAGGGAAAGGAATATGGCCGTTGCCCATAAAGCCAGCTTTTATTCACCGGAAAAGATCGAGCGCGTCGCCATTAAAAGGCTTGGCATGACATTGCCTGAAAGAGAGAATGTTTTTTTTGTTAAAAGAACATCGGCAGCTTCCTCATTCAGGACTTCAATGAAATAATACATGAGCCGTATGGGTTCCGGCATCCTGTCATTAATACGTAGAGGAGTTTAAGGTCTATGCAAATAATAATATTCTGGGATGAATGGCACAGCTATTTACAGGCAGTTGAGGCAGCGGACCATGTGCCTGCCGTAGGAGAATAATTGACGGAGAGATTGCGTATGGCCGGGAAAAGAAAAAAAGATACTGAAACAGGAATATTATGGGATGATGGTCCGGTAAGGGCTCCCCTGCAAAACAGCAGGCAGAGGTTTGTCATCCTCAGTACCATTATATTTTTCGGTTTTTTTGTAATATGCATCCGCTTGTTCGATCTGATGGTCCTTGACCATGAAAAACTGTCGAACAGGGCATCACAGCAATACAGCCGTCAGAAGACCATAAATTCCCACAGGGGTATGATCTGGGACAGAAATATGAAGGAGTTCGCCGCCAATATAGAAATGGACTCCCTTTATACGGTCCCCTCAAAAATAGAGGACACACGCGGCCTGTCAAAAAAACTTGCCCCCCTTTTAAAGGTTTCATCCAAAAGGCTTAACATGAACCTTCTTAAAAAGAAAGATAAGGACTTTATATGGCTTTCGAGGAAAATGGATGGCAAGACATCTGAAGCGATAAGCGCTTTCAGGGACGAGTCAGGGTATAAAGAACTCCACTTCATGACAGAGGCTAAACGTTATTATCCCAAAGGCAGCGCAGCCTCACATGTTATAGGTTTTACCAATATTGACAATAAAGGTATATCAGGCCTTGAACTTATGTATGACAAATATCTTGAAGGCAGGTCCGAGAAATTCAGAGTTGATACGGATGCGCGGGGCAGCCGCATTGCAGGTGATATCAAGGAAGGGGCCCCGGGTAACAATCTGGTCCTGACAATTGATGAAGGCATACAGTATATAGTCGAGAACGAACTTTCAATGGCCGTTGCAAAGTGGGAAGCGCAAGCTGCTGTCGCGGTTATGATGGACCCTCATACAGGTGAGATACTTGCAATAGCCAACAGGCCTACCTATGACCCGAATAATGCCGGCACATCCAAGGCCTATGCAAGGCGCAACAGGGCGGTTACAGATCTTTTCGAGCCCGGCTCTACCATCAAGACAGTGCTTGCTTCCGCTGCGTTGGAAAGCAATACGGTGCATGAGGGGGATATGTTTGATGTTTCGGACGGTTATATTATTGTAGGAGGCAAAGCGATAAAGGACGTACATAAGAGCGGGGTGCTCAGCTTTCAGGAAGTCATACAAAAGTCTTCAAATGTCGGCTCTGTTCAGGTGGGACTCGGGCTTGGTCCTGAGAAATATTATGAATATTTAAAGAAGTTCGGTTTCGGGGAAAAGACCGGAATTGACCTGCCGGGAGAGGTCAGGGGCATTCTGAGAGGGACTGAAAGATGGTCGGGCACGTCAATTGCCGCACTGTCCATAGGGCAGGAGATCGGCGTAACACCAATGCAGGTCTTATCTGCATATTCAGTTGTTGCCAATGGCGGCATATTGATGCGTCCATATATTGTGTCCGATATAATTTCCCCTGCAGGCGAGGTCATACAAAGGAGGACCCCTGAGGCTGTAAGAAGGGTCATCTCTCCTGAAACAGCCGCAAAGGTAAGGAATATATTAAAGACAGTTGTAGAGGAAGGCGGCACTGCTACCAAGGCCTATATGAAGGGAAATATGGTTGCAGGAAAAACAGGGACCGCACAGATATTTGACAACAAAACAGGCCGGTATTCAAAAAACAGATATGTTGGTTCATTTGCCGGGTTTGTGCCGGCTGATAATCCGAGAATAGCTTTAATAGTTGTTTTATATGAACCAAAGGGGATGGCTTACGGCGGTGTAGTTGCGGCGCCGGTGTTCAAAAATATTATTGAACGTACATTTGCATACCTGGATGTACCTATGGAGCATGATGAGAACAGGGTCTACCTTGTCAGCAAGTCACGTTAAAAGATAATGCCGGCAGTGGTTGCGGCAGATGAATGTTGAAGTTGAAGACGGTATTTATATGATCACAGCAGAGATTGACAGGAAGGAACTAATGACCATTTCGTATCTTTTGGAAGGTCTGGAAGTCAAAAAGACATTCGGTCCTCCGGACAGGGAAATAAAGGCAATAACATATGATTCCAGGCAGGTGGGGCTCGGGTCCCTCTTTGTTGCTGTCAGAGGTTTTGCTGTTGACGGGCATAATTACATCAAAGAAGCATTGAACAACGGGGCTGCTGCAGTGGTTGCAGAGGTCCTGCCTGAAGATATGGGGACAGAGGTGCTGTTTGCTGAAGTTACTGACACCAGGGAGGCATTGGCCCTTATATCAGCGGCTTTTTACGGGCACCCTTCGAAAAATCTGTCGCTTGCCGCAATTACCGGTACGAATGGAAAGACTACAACCGGTTTTATAACAAAGAGCATTATGGACGCAGGGGGTGCAAAGACAGGGCTTCTTGGAACGATCTGCTATATGACCGGGGATAAAACAGTGCCCGCAGTCAATACTACTCCAGAGTCCCTTGACCTGCAGAGATATTTAAAAGATATGGTCAATAATAATGTGAAATATGCTGTGATGGAGGTCTCCTCCCATGCGCTGGCCCTGAAGAGGGTCGGGGGATGTTCGTTCAGTGTCGCTGCATTTACCGGTTTCACCCAGGACCATCTCGATTTTCACGGGACAATGGCAGAGTACTTTAAGGTCAAAAAAAGTATCTTTGAATACCTCGACCCCGAAGGTGCCGCAGTGCTTAATATTGACGACCCTATTGTCAGGGCCCTTGCGGCTGAACTTGACTGCAGGGTCATAACCTGCGGGACCCGGGATGGCGCGGTGGTCAGGGGCGTGAACATAAGAGAGCGTAAATCAGCCGGGCATGAACTTCCTGAAGGACTTTCATTTGAGGTGAAAACGCCATGGGGAGATTACAGTCTTGATTCCAATCTGATAGGGAGCTTTAATGTCTCAAATATGCTTGTTTCGATAGGCATAGCCCATGCACTCGGGTTTTCCCCTGAGGTGATACAGCAGGGGATAAAAAATGCCAGGCCTGTTGAAGGCCGTTTTGAGAGCGTTGATGCCGGACAGGACTTTCTCTGTATTGTTGACTATGCGCATACAGAAGATGCATTAAGGAAAGTTATTGCCGAGGCCCGGGCTGTCACAAAGGGCAGGGTCATTACAGTGTTGGGCTGCGGGGGCAACAGGGACGTTACTAAAAGGCCGTTGATGGGAACTGCTGCCGCAGCGCTGAGCGACCTTGTTGTTATTACCTCTGATAACCCGCGCTTTGAAGACCCGGAGGCAATCATAGAGGATATTGTTAAAGGCGTAAGTCAGGATAATTATATTGTTGTGTCTGACAGGGAAGAGGCCATTGCTGAAGCAGTGGCAGCCGCAGAAAAAGGCGATGTGCTCGTTGTTGCCGGCAAAGGGCATGAGGAGTATCAGGAGATAAAAGGTGTAAGGCATCACTTCAGTGATAAAGAGATAATAAGAAAGGTGATAAAGAAGCGCCTGGCCAGCAAAGGTCAGCGGTGATCATATTTACATAATGTTGATAGCTGATAAGCTTAAAATAGAAGAAATGGCGGAATTGACCTTAAAGGAAATTATAGAAGCAACAGGCGGGGAACTTCTTTCAGAAGGGCCGCAAATCTTCTGCGGGGTCTCTATCGATTCACGCACTATTTCTGATGGCGAGGTCTTCTTTGCCATAAGGGGAGATAATTTTGACGGGCATGAATTTCTGGAGAAGGCGCTTGTCAAGGCCGGCTGTGCGGTCATTGATGAAAAACCGGACATTCTTCCTGAAGGCAGGGCCATTGTTCATGTTGCCGATACATTACGTTCGCTTCAGGACCTTGCCTGTTCTATCAGGAAAAAGGCGGGAATACCAGTTGTCGGCGTTACAGGGAGCAATGGCAAGACAACAACAAAAGAGATGATACATGCAGTTATTTCACATAAGGTCAAAACACTTAAAAATGAGGGCAACCTGAATAATCATATAGGTCTTCCTCTGAGCCTTCTGAAGCTGGCGCCTGAGCATGAGGCGGCAGTGCTCGAGATGGGCATGAATGCCCGGGGCGAGATCCGCAGACTCTGTGAAATAGCGGTCCCTACGCATGGCGTGATAACAAATATCGGACAGGCCCACATGGGAAGGCTTGGCAGTTATGAAGCGGTCAGAGATGCAAAACTTGAGATCATGGAAGGTCTGGGCACCGCAGTCGTAAATGGTGATGATGAATTCCTGATGAAGGGCATTGAAGCGCTGAAGGACTTCAGCGGCAGGGTCATTACATTCGGGATAGAAACTGATGCTGATATAAAAGCAGAGAATATAACGCCTTCTGATAAGGGCACTGAACTTGTCCTGAAAATGAGAGGCGGGGGGAGTGCGGCTGTCAAGCTCAATGTCCATGGCCTTTTTAATGTGTACAACGCCCTTGCAGCGGCAGGGGTCGCTTTTTCGCTCGGTATGACAGCAGATGAGATCAAGGCAGGGCTGGAAGGGTATGATGCATTTTCGATGAGGTTCGAGATCATACAGGCGGGAGAGGTCACTGTTATAAATGATGCCTATAATGCAAACCCGTCATCCATGGAAGTTTCCTTAAGGGAGCTTCAGCGGCTCGGGGCCGGGGGGCGTACCGTGGCAGTGCTTGGCGACATGAAAGAACTTGACGCGTTTTCAGCGGATGCCCATAAAGATCTGGTAACAGGGGTCATTGACTCAGGCATAGATGTGTTCATTTCTGTCGGGCCGGAAATGTGTGCGGCTGCGGAAGAAGGCCGTTCAATGGCAGAAAAGAAGGATATGCCGGAAATATATGTATTTGAAGATTCAGAAGTCGCGGCAGTGGAGATCATGGGGATCCTGGAACCGGGAGATACTGTACTGATCAAAGGATCGAGGTCGGTCCTGATGGAAAAAATAACAGGGAGAATAACAGATGCTGTATAAACTTTTATATTCTTTACATGAAATATATTCTCCCTTGAATCTGTTTAAGTACATCACCTTCAGGACGGCACTGGCCGCTGTGACCTCAATGTTAATAACATTTATAATGGCGCCGTGGGTGATAAAGCAGCTTAGAAAAATGAGTATGACCCAGTATGTAAGGGAAGACGGTCCCAGGACCCACCTGGGTAAAACAGGCACTCCGACCATGGGAGGGGTGCTGATAATCTCTTCGGTCATGATCAGTGTCCTGTTATGGGGGGACCTGGGCAATAAATATGTACTGACAATGCTGGTTGCCATATTCGGCTTCGGCATGATAGGTCTGGCGGACGATTACCTGAAGGCCGTAAAAAAGAATTCCAAAGGGCTTGGCGGGTGGTACAAGTTCAGTGTGCAGATACTTCTGTCGCTTGTTATCGGTTACTTTTTTTACCATAACCCGCAGGATGCTTATACGGCAAAGCTGAGTATCCCGTTTTTCAAGAACTGGCTTGTAGACCTTGGCTGGTTCTATATTCCATTTTCGGTGATCGTGATAGTCGGTGCGTCAAACGCGGTGAACCTGACTGACGGTATTGACGGTCTTGCGATCGGTCTTGTCGGCATTGCATGCCTTGCAAACGGCGCGCTTGTTTATATATCAGGACATCTGATCTTTTCGAAATATCTGAATGTCCTTTATCTTCCGGGGACAGGTGAACTGATGGTCTTTTGCGGCGCGATGTTCGGGGCTGCACTCGGTTTTCTCTGGTATAACAGTTATCCTGCCGAGGTCTTTATGGGGGATGTAGGCTCACTCGGACTCGGAGGCGCGCTTGGAACGCTTGCGGTGATAACAAAACAGGAGATCGTGCTTGCCATTGTAGGCGGTATCTTTGTTGTTGAAACGGTATCTGTAATGATCCAGGTAGCATCATACAAACTTACAGGAAAGAGGGTGTTCAAGATGGCCCCTATTCATCATCACTTTGAGGAGAAAGGCTGGCCTGAGCCCAAGGTCATTGTCAGGTTCTGGATCATAGGAATTATTCTGGCTCTGTTGAGTCTGTCGACTCTGAAGGTAAGATGATAAAAGTGAAAGATAATATTATTTTTAAAAACAGAAAGGTCCTTGTCGTAGGACTCGCAAGAAGCGGCGCCGGTGCCGTGAACCTGCTTTCCTTTCTCGGCGCTGATGTCACTGTTACAGATAGCAGGCCCCGTAATGCCTTAATGAAGTATATTGAGAAATTGCCGCCTGAGATCAAGGTTGTTGCAGGCGGTAATCCGGAGGAGCTTTTTGAACTTGCTGACCTGATAGTGGTCAGTCCGGGTGTGCCGCTTGATATTCCTCTGCTGAAACATGCAAGGCGCAAGGGTGTTCCTGTGATAGGAGAACTTGAACTTGCCTATAAGGCAGTGATGAGTGATGAGCTGAGGGTCATGAATGATATGAAGAACTCTCTGCAGGGCACTCATGACAGGCTGCCGTTATTTATAGGTATCACCGGAACTAACGGTAAATCAACAGTGACCACCCTGGTAGACCTTATGCTGAAAGAGTCCGGCAAACATACAATACTTGGCGGAAATATAGGGCAGGCATTGACAGAAGAAATATTGTTGCAGTCAAGAGCCGACGATCAACGCTCAATTGAAACAGATTGTATCGTTGCCGAGATATCGAGCTTTCAGCTTGAGTCCATAGACGGGTTCAGGCCGGGGGTCGGCGTTATCCTGAATATAACTCCTGATCACCTTGACAGATATAAGGGGATGCAGGACTACATTGACGCGAAGGCCGGGATATTTAAAAACCAGACAGCGGAGGACATCCTTATACTTAATGCGGACGACCCGCTGGTAATGGATCTGTATGAGTCAAGAATAAGCGGCTCTGACGGGTCCGATGTTTTTTTCTTCAGCCGCAAAAAAGAGGTCAGAGGCATATACTGCAAAGGCAGTGTTATTTATTGTGATATATCCGGGGTTCCCGGGCTTGAGGGCGGACTGCCTTTTATGTCAGTTGATGAGGTCATGATAAAAGGAGTGCATAACCTCGAAAACGCAATGGCAGCCTCTTTGACGGCAATGCTAAGCGGCTGTTCATCTGCGGCTGCCAGAGATGTGCTCGGGACCTTTACCGGGCTTGAGCACAGACTTGAATTTGTTGAAGAGATAGATGGTGTCAGGTATATAAATGATTCAAAAGGTACAAATGCAGGGGCCGTGGCAAAGTCACTAGAGGGCCTTGATAATGTGGTGCTTATCATGGGCGGGCTGGATAAGAACAGCGACTTTACAATTCTGTATGACCTGGTAAAGAGCAGGGTGAAGGCGATCATACTGATTGGAGAGGCAGCAGACATTATAGATTCCGTGCTTGGAAATGCGGTTTTATCATTCAAGGCGTCAAGTCTTGAGGATGCAGTGCGTCTTTCAGCGTCAAAGGCCTCGGCCGGTGATACGGTGCTGCTCTCTCCGGGATGCGCGAGTTTTGATATGTTCCGTGATTTTGAGGAGAGGGGCCGGAAGTTTAAAGAGGCTGTAAGGAGCATGCTGAAATGAACAGAGGTAAAGGGAACTTTATATGTATGTAAATACACACAATACAAGAGGGATCATTGTAACTGTATTGATCCTTGTCGGTATAGGCACGTTTATGGTCTACAGCTCGACCGCGTTTATGTCCATGAGAGAATACGGCAACGGATTTCATTATCTGCTAAAACACCTTTTTACGGTTGCTGTGGGAACCGTGGTCCTTCTTTCTCTTGCAAAACTGGATTACAGGAGACTGCGGCCCTGGGTCTATGTACTGCTAGCAGCGGGATTTGTCATGCTCCTTCTTGTATTTGTTCCCGGGATAGGTCTGTCCGCGAACGGGGCAAGCAGATGGCTCAGACTCTGGCCGACTACTTTTCAGCCCTCTGAATTCGTAAAGGTTGTGATGGTCATATTCCTTGCGCATCATATGGACCGGAACAGGGAAAAGATGAAGACCTTCAAGTACGGCATTCTTATCCCTGTCGGGGTCATGGTAGGGTTTCAGATGATTATTATAATGCAGCCCGACTTCGGTTCTGTTATGAGTCTCGCGATATTGACCGTCTGTCTTCTGATCCTTGGAGGGGCAAGGCTTAAATATATCGGTATGCTGCTGCTTGTCTGCCTGCCTGCTGTTTATATGCTAATAACCGGATCAGGATACAGGATGAAAAGGATAATGTGTTTTACCGACCCGTGGAAAGATGCGTTTGGATGCGGGTTTCAGCTTGTACAGTCATTTATCGCATTCGGCAACGGGAGTTTGTTCGGTGTCGGACTCGGGGGCAGTAAACAGAAACTCTATTTTCTGCCGGAGGGTCATACGGACTTCATATTCTCGCTGATAGGTGAAGAGATGGGCTTTGTCGGTGTACTTGCGGTCATTGGTGTATTTGTATGGTTTTTCAGGAAGGGCATGCATGTGTCTGACAGTACGAACGATCCGTTCAGTTATTATCTGACACTCGGTCTGACAATGATGATCGGGGTCCAGGCGCTTATAAACTTTGCGGTCTCAACAGGGTTGATGCCTACAAAGGGGCTTCCCCTTCCTTTTATAAGCTACGGCGGGTCAGCCCTTTTGATGAATATGGCCGCTGCCGGAATATTGATAAGCATAGCATCCAGAAATGAAAGATGTACGGAGGCGGGCACGTCCTATGTAGATGTCCTGTCCAGCCGTGGCACGTATGCGAGAAGGATAAGATGAAGATAGTTATTGCAGGAGGAGGCACAGGAGGCCATCTGTTCCCGGCACTTGCTGTTGCAAAAAAGATCGAAAAGATGTTTGCTGACGCCAGGGTGACCTTTGTGGGAACAGCACGGGGGATCGAGGCCAGGATAGTGCCCAAAGAAGGATATGATCTGAGGTTCATAAGATCTGAAGGTCTGGTGGGTAAAAGTGTTTACAGGACCGTGAGGTCATTGTTGAAAATATCACTCTCTTTGCATGATTCATATAAGATATTGAAAAATATCAGGCCTGATGTGGTACTGGGTGTCGGCGGGTACAGTTCCGGCCCTGTGCTTTTATGCGCAAGGCTGATGGGAATTCCCACCATCATACATGAACAGAATACTGTCCCCGGCCTTGCCAATAAAATTCTCGGTAAATTCGTGGACAGAATAGCGGTTACCTATTATGAAAGTATGAAGTATTTCCCTGCGGACAGTGCTGTAGTGACAGGCAATCCCGTAAGGGAGGAGATATTCAGCGGTGACAGGGACCGCGGTTATGAAAGATTTAGTCTTGAAGAGGGTGTGTTCACGGTCTTTGTATTCGGCGGGAGCCTCGGTGCAAGCCGGATCAATGAGGCGGTAGGAACGGCACTTGAAAGCCTTGAGGACCTTAAGGAGAATATACAGTTCCTGCACCAGACCGGTAACAGGGACCTTGATAAGGTGAAGAATATTTATGCGGAAAAACAGTTCAAGGGCACTGTTGTGCCGTTTGCGTATGAAATGGCGGATGCCTATGCCGTGGCCGACCTTGTGATATCAAGGGCGGGTGCTACCACAATTGCCGAATTGATGGCCTGCGGAAAGCCGGCAATACTTGTGCCTTATCCTCATGCCGCCGCCAATCACCAGGAGGTGAATGCAAAAAGATTATGGGACATGGGCGCGGCCATGGTGGTGCTGGAAAAGGACCTTACAGGAGAGGGCCTGGCGGAAATGATCAGAGATATGACAGAAGACCGGGATTCTCTGAGGGAGATGGGACAGATAAGCAAGTCGCTCAGCTGCCGTGAGGCCACAGAAAAGGTCATTGAACTTATTAGAGGACTTCTGAAAAAAGACGGTATACGGAAAACAGAACATAAAGATGATCTGAAAGGTCTGGTTATTTAAGGAAAATGGATAATGTATAAAAAGTTTGAAAAAATACATTTTGTCGGAATAGGCGGAGTCGGTATGAGCGGTATTGCCGAGGTGCTGAGGAATATCGGATATGAGATCGACGGTTCTGATGTCAGCGAATCCGAGACGGTAAAAAGATTGCGGGGAATCGGCATAAATATAACAATAGGGCATAAGGCGGAAAATATAAAAGATTCTGATGTGGTTGTCATATCTTCTGCTATATCTCCGGAAAACCCTGAGGTGAAGGCCGCAAAAAAACTTTCCATTCCTGTGATCCCCCGGGCCGAGATGCTTGCAGAGCTTGCAAGGCTCAAGTACGGGATACTGGTTGCCGGGGCGCATGGTAAGACGACCACCACATCGCTGGTTGCGAGCATTCTTGGCGAAGGAGAGTTTGACCCGACTGTTGTAATAGGCGGGAAGCTCAAGGGTATGGGAAGTAATGCCAGGTTCGGAGAGGGTGAGTTTCTTGTTGCTGAGGCGGATGAAAGCGACGGCTCTTTCCTTAAACTTTCTCCGACAATTGCTGTTGTGACTAACATTGACAGAGAACATATGGATTTTTTCAAAGACATAGATGCAATAAAAGAGGCGTTCCTTTCCTTTATAAACAAAGTGCCGTTTTACGGTCTTGCAATACTCTGCGGGGATAATGAACATATCAAAGAGCTTCTGCCCCGTGTGAGCAGGCGGTTTATCACGTACGGACTTGATGAGGACATGGATCTTGTGGCAAAAGACATAAGGACAAATGAATTTCGGGCTAATTTTGAGGTTGTTTTAAACGGCAGTTCCCTGGGCCGTTTTGAGGCGCCTCTCATAGGCGGACATAATGTGTCTAACTGCCTTGCCGCAATTGCCGTTGCCAATGAACTTGATATGGACATTGAAAAGGTAAGGAGCGCACTGAAGGGGTTCAGCGGTGTCCAGAGAAGATTTGAGCTGAAGGGCAGTGCCGCAGGGATAAAGGTCGTTGATGATTACGGACATCACCCGGCTGAGATCACAGCAACACTGAAGGCGGTAAAGGAAGCAATGCATCAGGAAGATACAGACGGAAGCCTGGTCGTGCTTTTTCAGCCCCATAGATATACAAGGACAAGGGACCTGCTCGGGGATTTCATTGATTCATTTGAATACGCGGACAAGGTGTTGCTGCTTGATATTTATCCGGCAGGTGAAAAACCGCTTCCGGGTGTCAACTCAAAACTGCTGTTCAGGGGAATGAAAGACATAGACATAGATGTGGAATATATTGAAGAACGTTCTTATGTTATGGCCTGTCTGTTATCGACCTTAAAGGAGAATGACACCCTGCTCACCCTTGGCGCGGGGGATGTCTGGAAGATAGGCGAAGAATTTCTTGAACTGAAAAAAGAGGGGTCCGGAAACTGAGATGGTGGACAGGAAAATAAAAGAGGTGTTCGAGAGAGGGCATTTCAAGGGAGATATAAAGTTTGATGAGCCGATGTCAGCCCATACTTCCCTTAAGATAGGCGGGCCGGTTGATATAATGGTCTTTCCCGAAGACCCGTTGTCACTTAAGACCGTTCTGATTGCGGCTTACACTGAAAAGATCCCGGTTGTTGCAATAGGAGGCGGGACAAATCTTCTTGCCTCGGACGGGGGGATGGAAGGGATAGCTGTCTCACTGAAGGCGTTCAACTGTATTGAGTATACGAAAGATACGCATGGAGAGGACGTTGTCCTGTACGTAGCGGCCGGGACGCCGCTTTCCATGCTTGTGAACTATGCCAGGAAAAATGGTTATTCAGGACTCGAAGCGTTTGCCGGCATCCCCGGATATCTGGGAGGTGCGGTCTCTATGAATGCCGGATCATACGGCTCGGAGATAAAAGATGTAATAGTCTCTATTGCTGTTATGAACAGCCGGGGAGAGATAGAGCTTCTTGATAAAGAAAAAGTCGGTTTTACATACAGAAGCTCAAATCTGCCGGAGGGTTCAATTGTGCTCAGCGCCAATGTGCTCCTTAAAAAAGATGATCCGGATGCTGTTGACAGAAGGACGGGCGAATTTTTAGACAGAAAAAGGGCCGGGCAGCCGTTGAACGAGCTTTCTGCCGGATGCGTATATAAGAACCCTGAAGGTGATTCTGCCGGCAGGCTTATAGATGAGGCAGGGTGCAAGGGCATGAAGGTCGGGGCTGTAGAGGTGAGCCGGGTACATGCTAATTTCTTCATCAACAAAGGCGGTGCGTGCAGTAGGGATTTCTTTGAGCTTATGGAGATCGTAAAGACACGGGTACTTGATCATAGCGGGATAGAACTTGAACCGGAGATCAGGATATTAAAGGAAAACTAAAAATGGCGGATGATATCATGACAGAAAAGCGGATAGGTATTTTGATGGGAGGTACTTCATCTGAAAGAGAGGTCTCGCTCAGGAGCGGAGAGGCTGTGTATCAGAGCCTGAAGGAACTTGGTTATAATGCTGCGGCAATTGATGTTGGCGAAGACATAGTTGAGGTCCTGAAGAAAGAGAAAATAGAGATAGCGTTCCTCGCGCTTCATGGCGGTACAGGCGAAAACGGCTCCATGCAGGGCCTGCTTGAAGTGCTGGGCATCAGCTATACCGGCTCCGGTATCATAGCGTCGGCCCTTGCGATGGACAAAGAGGCATCGAAAAAAATATTCTCGCATCACGGGATCAATGTTGCACCGTACATGATCATAAGCAAAAAGGGCCCTGCCGGCAGCGGTATGAAATGCGAAGAAGGCACGGACATTACGGGAGCATATGTCTTTCCGGAATTTCCTTTCCCGTCCTTTGATCTGCCCTGGGTCGTTAAACCGTCCGCAGAGGGTTCAAGTGTCGGGGTAAATATCGTGAAAGACAGATCTGAGCTGAACTCATGCGTGGAAGAGGCCTTTAAATACGGAGAAAGGGTCATAGTCGAAAAATTCATAAAGGGCAGAGAAGTTCATGTGGGGATACTCGGGGACCGGGCCCTTGGCGGGGTAGAGGTCAGGCCTTCTCTCGAATTTTATAATTATGAGGCTAAATATACATCAGGCATGACTGATTACATACTGCCCCCGGAGATAGAGAGCGATGTATACGAAGACCTGAAGAAGCTGGCCCTTAAGGCGCATTATTCCATCAGGTGCGCCGGTGCAACCAGGGTTGATTTTATACTTGATGATGATAACAGGGCGTTTATACTTGAGGTGAATACCCTGCCCGGAATGACAAGGACCAGCCTGCTTCCTAAAATAGCGGAGTATACAGGCCTTGATTTTAAGGGCCTTACAGAGGAGATATTGAGACTTGCGGTCGAAAAGTAAGAAGACAACAAAACCGGCATACCGCCGTGGTGAAAAACTTATAGCCTTCTTAAAAAAGGGAAGTGTTGTTATACTGGCTGTTGCTGTTATTGCAGCGGCTGTGCTGGCCCTGAAAATAACAGCGTCAAAGTTCTATGTCAGGGACATCACCGTTACGGGTAATTACCATATTGATAAAAAGGACATTCTTTCAGATCTGAAGGTAGGAAAGGGCGACCCTCTTTTAGACCTGAACTTTAAAAACATTAATGACAGGTTGATGGGGAACGCATGGATAAAGAAGGTCTCGCTGCGAAAACAGTTCCCCGGGACGCTCCTTGTAAATATAAAAGAGGCAGTGCCTGTTGCCCTATTGAGTATAAAGAAAAGGCTTTATATTATAGACGATGACGGTGAAATACTCGAAAAGATAAAAGGTGACAGCGCTAACTTTCTCCCTGTGATAAAGGACATTAATACCAAGAACAGAAAAGATATGAAAGAGGCGCTTAAGCTGGTGGAAGTACTGTCTGGTAATGATATGTTTGCAGACAGGGAGTCTGTTGAGATAGGGCTTGAATCTTACGGGCTTTCAATTAAAATTGACGGTGAAAATATGAAGGTCGGTTACGGAAGGTATGCAGAAAAGTTTGAGAGATGGCTGGAGCTGGAACCTGAGATCAGAAAAAGGGGCCTGCAGATAGAGTATGTTGACCTTAGGTTCGAGGACTCGATCATTGTAAAGCCTTCTGAGTCGATTGTGAAGGGGAAGACATCTTAAAATGACTTTTGGATTTATAAAAGATATGACCGTTAAAAAAGACAAGCTGGTTGTCGGGCTTGATATAGGCACATCAAAAGTGTCTGTGGTTGTCGCTGAGGTGACTGCGGGAGAGCAGGGCAGTGAGGAGCTGAACAGCGGGCATGCAGACAGGGTCAATGTCCTGGGTTTCGGCACCGCGTTATCAAAAGGGATCAAAAAAGGTGTGGTCACCAACATTGAAACCACGGTGGAAGCAATAAAAGAGGCTGTAAAGAAGGCCGCTTTGATGGCGGATGTCGACATAAAGGCTGTTCAGGTCGGCATCACAGGAGAACATATATCCTGTCTTTCCAGTAACGGGGTCATAGCCCTGAAAGAAAAAGAGATAGGTCAGAGAGAGATCGAAAGCGTACTGGAGTCTGCAAAAGCTGTTGCAATACCTTTTGACAGGGAGATGCTCCATGTTATCCCGTCGGAGTTCAGTGTTGACGGTCAGGACAGCATATCCGACCCCAGGGGAATGTCGGGCGTAAGGCTCGAAACAAACGTGAAAATAGTCACCGGGGCCTCAACGCCGGTGCGCAATATATTAAAGAGCTGTGAAAGGGCCGGTCTTGAGGTGATAGATCTTGTTGTTAATTCACTTGCTTCAGCGGAAGCAGTACTGACACAGGATGAAAAAGACCTCGGTACCGTTGTTATTGATATGGGGGCAGGCACAACGGACATTGTGCTTTTCCATGAAGGCAGCATATGCCATACAGCGGTGATCCCCATAGGCGGCAATAATTTTACGAATGATATTGCAATAGGTCTCAGGATACCGAGGCATGATGCAGAGAAGATAAAAAAGGAAAATGGATGCGCAATGCTTTCACTCGTGAGGGAGGATGAAGAGATAGAACTTTCCTTTGAAAATGAAAGAACAGACAAGGGTATATCCAGGAGATATCTTGTTGAGATCATACAGCCCAGGGCAGAGGAATTGTTCGGGCTTATCATGGAAGAGATCAGGCGGAATGGTTTTCATTCCAGGATGAACTCCGGGGTGGTTTTGACAGGCGGAGCTGTATGCATGGAAGGTCTGGACGTAATGGCTGAACATATCCTTGAACTTCCTGTCCGCACAGGTACTCCCCGGACATTCGGCGGGGGGGAAGACATAACAGACGACCCGGCTTATTCGACAGCTGCCGGTCTGACCGTATTCGGGCTTGAAGAGAATCTCACTGCCCAGGGATTTAAAGAGGAGAATATATTTACCGGCTTTAAGGACAGGGTTATGGGCTGGATGGGCGAAATGTTCAGCTGATATAGAGAATAATTTAAAACAATAAATAATTGCAGGATATAAAGGAGGGTTGTATGAAAATATTTGAAATGGAAGAAATAAAGAACCAGAATGCCAAGATCAAGATAGTCGGAGTAGGCGGGGGCGGGAGCAATGCTGTTAACAGCATGATAGCCTCAAGCCTTCAGGGTGTTGAGTTTATAGCGGTCAATACAGATGCCCAGGCCCTCGAATCTTCTCTCGCGCACCAGAGAATACAGATAGGCGCTGAACTTACAAAAGGTCTTGGCGCCGGAGCAAATCCTGAGGTGGGCAGAAAGGCCGCTCTTGACGACAGGACACAGATAGAAGAGGCGGTAAGCGGTGCTGATATGGTCTTTATCACTGCGGGTATGGGCGGAGGGACAGGGACAGGTGCTGCGCCGATCGTTGCTGAGGCCGCTAAATCGCAGGGAATACTCACAGCAGCGGTTGTTACAAGGCCGTTTCTTTTTGAGGGAAATAAAAGAGGGAGAAATGCAGAACAGGGCATAAAAGAGCTTAAGAAAAATGTAGATGCGATAATTATCATACATAATAACAGACTGCTGGACATTACAGAGAAGAACACAACATGGCTTCAGGCCCTGAATCTTGCGAATGATGTTTTAAGGCAGGCGGTAAAAGGGATATCCGACCTTATCCTCGTGCCGGGACTTATTAATCAGGATTTTGCGGACATAAAAACGATACTGCTTGACAGCGGCAGGGCCCTCATGGGTATCGGCAGTGCTGAGGGTGAGAACAGGGCTCTGAATGCAGCGAGGATGGCGATAAAAAGCCCTCTGCTGGAAGAGACCTCAATTGAAGGCGCCAAAGGGGTGCTGATAAATATAACCGGCGGGTCATCGCTTTCATTTCATGAGATCCATGAGGCAGCCAGCCTGATACAGGACTCAATAGATGATGACGCTGAAATAATATTCGGCTCCACAATTGACCCTGACCTTGATGATAAGATAATAATCACTGTTATAGCCACAGGGTTTGAAGAAAAACCTCGTGTTGTAATGCCTTCCTATGATAAATGGAGGCCTTCAAAAGAGACGAATGTGTTTAAGGGTTCCGGCAGTGTGCTTTCCAAGGCCACTCTCAGAAAAAGCGGCAATGGCGAAAGCAGTCTTGATGTGCCGACATTCCTGAGAAAAAACAGGTTTGACGAGAAGGTGGACATGGAAATCATTTAGGCAGTTTTAGAACAGGATCTACAAAAATATTACAAGGTCTTGCTGTAGCTTTGACATTATTGTTATAATGCTCTACATTAGCAATTTCATGATGCTGCTGAATTACTTCATTCACGGTCTCTATTTTGCTCCGATGAACACAAGGAGAATAACATAACCCTATGAAAAATAATAAAATACCCTCTCTTATGATAGGAGACCTTGAAGTCAATCCGCCGATAATACAGGGAGGAATGGGTGTAAGGGTGTCAAAGGCCAACCTTGCTGCGGCAGTGGCAAACGAAGGTGGTGTTGGTGTTGTTTCAACTGTCGGTCTAGGAAAATTTGAAGACCATCCAGGGTCGGAATTTCTGAAGATCAATGAGGAAGCATTAAGGCAGGAGCTGCGCAAGGCGAGATCAATGACAAAGGGGGTCATCGGCGTTAACGTCATGGTCGCTCTTTCCAATTATGAAAACCTGACCAGGACAGCTGCCGAGGAGGGAGTGGATGTCATAATTTCCGGTGCAGGCCTTCCTCTGGACCTTCCCAAGTTTGTTGAGGGAAGATCGACAAAGCTCATTCCTATCGTATCGTCAGCAAGAGCTTTGAGCGTAATATACAGGAAATGGAAGCGTCAGTATAATAAGACACCTGATGCAGTGGTAGTGGAAGGGGTAAAGGCAGGCGGTCATTTAGGTTATGACCCTGAACAGGTTGAAAAGGGAACAGCGCCTGAACTTGATGAGGTGCTTGTTGAGGTTATTAAGGTCGCAAATTCTTTTGAAAAGCCGGTGCCTGTGATAGCTGCCGGAGGTATATTCGATGGCAAGGACATAGCCCATGTACTGAAACTCGGAGCTTCAGGAGTGCAGATGGCGACCCGTTTTGTATGTACTGATGAGTGTGATGTCCATGAAAACTTTAAGCAGGCTTATATAAATGCAAAAGAAGATGATATTACTATTATCAAAAGTCCTGTGGGCATGCCGGGCAGGGTACTGAAAAGCGCGTTTGTGGATAAGATCAAAAAGGGAGAGACAGTTCCCTTTAAATGTGCATTTAAATGTCTCAAGAGCTGTAACCCCAGAAAAGCCCCTTACTGTATTGCCAAGGTCCTTGTGAATGCTGCTGAGGGAAGACTGGATGAGGCATTTGTATTTTCAGGGAGTAATTCCTACAGATGTACTGAGATAGTTTCTGTGAAAAAACTTATGGACGAGCTTTCTGAGGAGACGGCCAGGTATCTTGGAGAAGATTCAGAGTAGTAAGGTGCTTAAGGAACTTTAGTTTTCGGTATCGCCTGCTTTTTTTTCGGCCAGCTTACCGTCAAGCTCTGCTATTTTAGTCTTCAGGTCTTTCATTTTGAGCTCTCTGCCGATAGACATTTCATAAAAATCTTCAAGGTCATTTACCCGGCGCTTGAGCTCTTTCTCTATCCTGTTGCGTTCGGTCATGTCACGGAATACCAGTACAATCCCGATTATATTGCCTTCATCATCTTTTATGGGGGTCCCTGAATCTTCTATTGATATTCTATTGTTTTCTTTTGTCAGCAGTACGGTATGGTTTGACATACTTACCGGAGTTCCATGGCTGAGAATGATTTCCACCGGATTTTCAATTTTTTCTGATGTTTCCTCACTTACTATATTGAAGATATCGCTCAGTCCTGTACCGGCTGCTTCATTGTTCTTCCAGCCTGTCAGCTCTTCTGCAATGGGATTGATATATACAATGCGGCCTGCGGTGTCAGTTGCTATGACCGCATCGCAAATACTGTTGAGTATCGTTGAGAACCACTTTTCTTTTTCGCGCAGTTCTTTCTCCATTTTGTGTTTGTACAGGGCCATCTGTATATTGCTGTGGAGTTCCCTGTCCTCAAATGGTTTCAGCATATAGCCGAAAGGTTCGGTTATCTTTGCCCGTTCGATTATGGAGTCATCAGCATAGGCAGTAAGGTATATGACAGGCAGATTGAACCTGGAGCGTATCTCTCCCCCTGCCTCGATGCCGTCCATCTTTCCGAGAAGCACAATGTCCATAAGCACAAGGTCTATGTTGCCTTCGCCTGCCTTGCTTATGGCATCATGGCCGGTGGCTGCAACAGCAGGCACCGCATACCCCTGTTTTTCGAGCTGTTTTTGAAGATTTTTTGCAATTATGGCTTCGTCTTCGACTACCAGTATTCTTGTTTTTTCCATGGTCAGGTTCATTTATTTTACACTTCCTGAGATTATTTTAAAATATTGAATTCAATTTAACAAATACTATATTCTTTTTGTGTAGTTTATATCTTTGAACCTTATGTTAAATGTTGTCCCGTCTGTCCTTGTCAAGTCAATGTTTCCCTGCAGCTGATGCTCTACCAGGGTTGTTACAAGCTGTAGACCTAAAGATGATGTTTCCCTTATGTTCATTCCCTCAGGTATGCCTATTCCGTTGTCACTTATTACTAAAAGGTACTCAGGCGCTTCATCTGAATTCACAGTTTTAAGGGTTACGGTTATTATACCCTTTCTATTATCAGGAAAGGCGTGCTTCATACAGTTTGAAAGAAGTTCGTTTAAGAGCAGCCCGCATGGTATTGCTGTATCAACTCCAAGAGAAATATCTTCTGCGTCAATTGACAGGGCAATATGCCGGGAAGCGGTTTCATAAAATGACATAAGACTGTTCGCAAGAGTTGTTATGTAATCACTGAAATTAATGTTGGCCATGTCATTTGACTGATACAGCTTTTCATGGACGATGGCCATTGATTTTATGCGGTTCTTGCTGTCATTTAATATCGCCAGATATCGTTCGTCCTCTATGTAGTCCGACTGGATATTAAGGAGGCTTGAGATCACCTGCATATTATTTTTCACCCTGTGATGGATCTCTCTTAACAGGACCTCTTTTTCTTTTAATGATTCCTGGACCTTCCATTCAGCGAGCTTATGCTGGATAGAAAGGGCGATCTCATTTGCAACTGATTCCAGGGTATAAAAAATATCATCGAACATGATGTTCTGATTGAACATCTCCATCACGCCTACGAGCTGTCCATCAACGATCAACGGATATCCGGCAAAAGATGTGATATTATTCCGGGCAGCCCAGGCGCTGTCGTCCGCGTTTATGTTTGAGATCTTATTGCTGTAACAGGGCTTGAGCGTTTTTGCTATCATGCCTGCCTGATACATGCCGGGTTTTATGATCTTGACCGGACTGATATCAGTTGTGTAGAGGCCGGATGAGGCCTTCAGCTCAAGTGTTTCTTCTTTAGTGTCATATAGCCAGATTCTGGAAAGTGTTGAATCAAAATGGTTTATTATTATCTTTGTGCAATTTTGTAAAATAGTCTCCAGTTCTTCACTCTGGGTCAGGACCATGCCTATGTCCGCGACAAATGCTGAAAGCTGCATCCGTCCAAGAAGCAGTTCCTCCCTGTCCTTTAT
>CBFDEG010000033.1:0-22659 GCA_965603765.1 uncultured bacterium
TTCTAATCGTATAGCGGGACAGCAACGGTAGTGGATTAGTAACAGCAGCAAAAGAAGGAAAAACAACTGGCTCGTAAATCTTGTTATTCCTGTTATTCCTGTTGTTGCTGTCTTTACTGTTTCTACTGTAGTTACTGACTCACTGCCGTTGCTGTCCCGCTTCAGCTCTTCAGAGCTGACCTCACTCCCCCCACTTAAGCTTTGTCCTCAAAATCTTAAAATAGTCTCTATCACTAAGTGTGATGAATTTTGTCTTATATTCAGCCTTCTTTATTATCACCCTGTCCCTTACCTTCAAAGGCACCCCGACCTGTCCGTCAAGAGTCAGGTATACATCATCCCCGCTTTTGATCTTCACCTCAAGCACAAATGAATCAGGAAGCACGATCGGCCTGCTTGTCAGGGTATGCGGACATATCGGTGTCATCAAAAAAGATTCAAGGGTAGGATAAAGTATCGGCCCGCCCGCTGAAAGAGAATGCGCAGTGGAACCGGTAGGCGTGGATATGATCAGACCGTCAGCCCTGAAGGAGGTTACCTGCTGTTTATTGATGCTTATGTCCAGCTCGAACATCCTGGCAAGAGCGCTTTTATTCAGCACTACATCATTCAGCGCATTATTATGACTGATCTTTTTCCGTCCGCGGTAGACATCAGATGTCAGAACTATCCTCTCCTCATATGCGCACTTCCCTGCAAGGATATTACCGATCTCATTACATACCTCATCCTTACGCAGTTCAGTTATAAACCCGAGTCTGCCGAGATTAACACCGAGAATAGGAACACCGAGCCCGCCGACAAGCCTGGCAACGCTGAGGAGCGTACCGTCACCCCCGAATACAATAATAATATCCGACCTCTTCGGAATGTCACTCGTTTTATACCCCTTGATCTTAAGCGCAGAGGCAGCATCCTTTTCTATAAAAAAGTTATATTTTTTATCTTTAAAACATTCCAGGAATTTTTCAACGGCCTTTACAGCCTCCGGCTCCCCGAGCTTTAGGATGATGCCGATATTTTTCATAATTCCGACCCCTCTATTTCAACCCTTCTGGAATTCCCCTCCCCGTACTCGATCCTGACATTTATGACCTTGTCAGGAAGTTCATCGCCTGCCCTTTCTGCCCATTCGATCACCGCAACCCCGTCCGTTCCAAGACATTCATGCAGACCGAGGTCAGCTGCCTCCCCTTCGGTCACCCTGTAAAGGTCAATGTGATAAAAAGGGATCTCAGTCTCATATTCAGCGATGATGGTGTAGCTTGCGCTGGTGACGTCGCGTTCACTGATACCGAATGCGGAAGCGATGCCTTTGACCATGGTGGTCTTGCCGGCCCCCAGGTCGCCATACAGACAGACAACATCCCCGGGCCTTAACAGCTCACCGAGCCTGCGGCCTATCTGTCTTGTATCAGCATCACTTTCACTCAGAAGGTTCATTTTGTCATTGAGCCGACCACATCCGCCTTACCCACTATCCCGACAACAACACCGTTATTCAGGACAGGAAGCAGATGGATGTTCTGTTCAGACATTATAGTTGCGATCTCTTCAAGTGTCGTATCCTCTGTAATAGAGACCACCTCTTTATTGCATATTTCATCAACGGTTATTGCGACCATCTTTTTGATATCATCCTCAACCTTGTCCGAGTCAAGAAGAAAGTACGCATCAAACAGCCTTATCATCGTGGGAATATGGAACCGCTTATTCTTTCTGATTAGGTCATGCTCAGTTACTATCCCGACAAGTCTGTTCCCGTCATCCACAACAGGAGTTCCGCTGATCTTGTGTTCAATGAGTATCCTTGCAAGCTCTTCCACGGTAGTTGCAGGCTTCGCAGTAATAACGTCTGCGGTCATAATGTCCTTTGCTAGTAGCATATTCCCTCCTGGATTTTAAATTCGCTCTATTTTACCACATTCCGATAAAACCGCCCTGCCTGCCTTTGCACCCGTTTGCATATCTGTACGAGTAGAATTTTTCAGGGCTGCAGAAGGTGCATTCATCTGACTGCCAGATATTCGCAGAGGGTATCCCCGCACCCACGGCCTGAAGCATATTTGCAGACGACAGATCTATATAATGCCTTCCTTCTTTCATTGAATAATAATCACCTTCACCTGTTGCCTCCCTCACACCCGAGACGACCTCTTCACCGACCTCATAACTGCATCCCCTGATACAGGGGCCGATAGCAATATTGATATCACTGCCCAAACAGCCGAATGCTGTGTTCATTTTCCCTATGGTATTAATAAGTATCCTCTGAGCTGTCCCCCTCCACCCGGCATGAACAGCCGCCGCGATTCTCTGATTGCTGTCATAAAGAAGTATCGGCACACAGTCGGCAACAAGCACGCCGAGCAATATATTTTTCCTTGCGGTTATGACCGCGTCCGCAACAACAGGAGTGAGGTCATTGTCAACGATATGGACTGTACCGGTATGTTCCTGCACCGGCAGATAAATATCATTTTCAGGGATATCAAGAGCATCTGCCAGCACCCCGGGAGTAGGTCTGTCCGGGGAGAAATGCCTTGTGCTGAAAAAGGCTTTCAGGTTCGGCCCTATCATGTTAGGAGGATTTAAATACATTTCATTATTCTTTTATTTTAAAGGGTTAACACTACAAGGATAATGTAAAACAATAAACCCGTACAGTTTATAACAACCTGAATATTCCGGGAATTTCCTTAATAATATCAGATGCTATTAACGAGTACTCGCCTTTTTTTCCGGCTGCCGCATCCCCAGCCTGACCATGCATATACACACCTAGAAGCGCGGCATCCAGAGGGGAAAGCCTCTGTGCGGCAAAGGCGGATATCATGCCTGTAAGCACATCCCCGGTCCCTGCTGTTGCCATGCCCGGATTGCCTGATGAATTTATAAACACCCTCCCGTCAGGAGCAGCTGTTACGGTTGGCGCGCCCTTGAGCACAAGGTATGTTCCTGTCCTTTTCGCAAAGGAGGATGCAATACTTATCCTGTCCTCCTCAACCCCTTCCCCCTTACCTCTCACCCCTGACCCCAAAAGTCGATCCATCTCTCCCGGATGGGGCGTAAGTATCACCGGTGCCCTGGCCTTGTTCAATATAGATATCCTGCGTGCTATCGCATTTAAGCCGTCAGCATCAATTATCACCGGGACATTTGAACCTGCTATTAATAGTGCAACCAGTTTCTTTATATCATCATCCACCGAAAGTCCGGGGCCGATGGCAAGTACACTGCCCTTCTTTTCCAGAAATTCCAGCACAGGGCCTGCGGCGTCAGAAGATAATGTACCATTGCCCTTATCAGGAAGTGGAAGTATCATCTCCTCTGTCACCCTCGATTGAAAAGCAGTGACAAGCGATTCCGGCATGCCTATTGTCACAAGTCCTGCCCCACTTCTGAGGCATGACCTTGCCGCCATTAGAGCGGCCCCTGTCTTGCCTTTTGAACCGGCTATCAGCAGCACATGCCCGAATGTTCCTTTATGCGAATTCTTCGGCCTTTTCGGGAGCAGAGCAACAGCATCCGATCTTTCGAAAAAATTAACATTTATCTTTTCAGACAGAAGGAGCTCTGTCGGAAAACCTATCTCTTCAACAAACAGCCTCCCTGTATGTTCAGCGCCGGGATATAACAGATGCCCTCTTTTGGGAAGCCCGAATGTAACAGTGCATTCCGCCTTTATTGCTGCGCCCATGACCTGCCCTGTGTCAGAGGATATTCCGGATGGCACATCGACCGCTATCACAGGCGCGGACATCCTGTTCACTTTTTTTATAACATCGACAAGAGGCGGGCGCACATCATTATTTAAGCCTGTTCCGAGGAGAGCATCAATGATAAGTATATTGGGCGAGAGGCGAGAGGTGAGAGGCGATAGGAATTTTTTTATTGGGAGGATCTTTACGCCGAACTTTTTTGCGGCCAGATAATTCGTCTTTGCATCACCCTTTAATTTTGCAGGGCTGCCTGCCAGATATGCCTCTACATCACTTCCCGAATTATGCAGAAGCCTTGCGATAACAAGACCGTCACCGCCGTTATTGCCTGAACCGCAGAGAACAATTGTTTTATATATTGAGAGGGGGAACAGCTCATTGGCCTTTTTGACTATTGCAAGCCCTGCCCTTTCCATAAGGACAGTTCCTGCCAGACCATATTTTTCAATGGTAACGCGGTCTATCCGCTGCATCTCTTTTGCAGTTGATACCTTCAGCATACATTAAATGATACAGCATAAAAGGGATATTAGCTTGAAGTCTTACCCTTCCTGGGGGCCTTGTACGTGAACCAGTCCTCAGGGGTTATCTCATGAAAATAATCAGCCTCTTCCATCAATATCCTCGCTGTCGTCTTTTTGACAGCAGCGATCTCGACCCTTACGCCCTCGCCCTTCAGATGTATAACAAGGTCAACATAGTCCGAATCCCCTGACATGATAATAATAGTGTCCACCTTGGATGCAAGCTGGGTCGCCTTGATAGAGAGCGGGATATCAGCGGACTTGTGACACGGTATGACCGAGCCGTAATAGTTCTCATGAAGCCTCTCCGCGAATTTGGAGGAAATGGCCTTGCCTTCCCTGAAATAAAGAAGCCTGTTCAGTCCCCTGCCGTTTAAGAGCTTGGGTATCAACTTATCAAAGTTGATCATTGTGTTCTTCTGATTTGATTCTTTGTGGATACTCCGCTCGATATTGTTTCCGTCACAGAGTATGGCCACAGATTGATTTATGATCGTCACCGATCGATTTACAGTTGTGTTTTCCATCATCTTTTATAACATAATTCAGATAAATAGTGGGAGAGAAACTACAGCAAAAACAGCAACGGCAGAAAAGACAGGAACGGCAGGAACAACAGTAGAGACAGTAGAGACAGTAGAGACAGTAGAGACGGTAGAGACGGTAGAGACAGGAAAGATAGTAAAGACAGTTACTGCCGTTACTGTAGTTGCTGTCTTTGCTGAAGTTACTGTCTTTGCTGTAGTTGCTGTCTTTTCTGCCGTTGCAGCTTTTACTGTCTTTACTGACCCGCTGCCTTTGCCTTATTATAAATATTATGGATACAACCCATTACAAAGAAAAATTACTCTCAATAAAGGAAGACCTTCTACGGGTCGGGGAGACCGGCAATGAGGCGGCCAAGACCGTTGAACTTGACCAGTCATGCGTCGGACGGTTATCAAGGATGGATGCAATGCAGGCGCAGGCCATGTCCATAGAATCAAAACGCAGAAGAGAAATAAAACTCCAGCGCATCGAGACCGCGTTAAAGAGAATAGATGACGGAGAATACGGCCTCTGCCTCAAATGTGAAGAAGACATTAACCCCAAACGCCTGGATTTCGACCCCTCAGCAGTCCTCTGCATTGAATGTGCTAATAAAGCCGGGAGATAAGTGAGACAGTGTGTAAGCGGGTAAGTTAGAAATCGGAGAAGTAAGGGGAATAACTACTGTGTAGATGCGACACCACCTAGACAGCACCTATTAACATTACAGTCCCGATGCGTTAATGCCTAACAGCCTGAATTTCCTCTTCGAATTCCTGAACCGGCTGAAATTCATTATCACTTTCATTACACAGCTTGAAATCATTTGAAGATTCCTGCAACTCAGCTGTTATCTCACGTAAGCGCACACTGAACTCGGATGTGTTCCGGGCGCTATTATTTGTTTCATTAGCTTTTTCGGCTATTGCCGTGAGTATGCTGGATATTTCGTTATTTGCGCTTGATTGGGCATCAACTGAAGCTGCTATCCTTTGTACCATGTCAGTCACATTTTCTGCTGCTGCTACTATCAGCTTCAATGAACTGCCTCCTTTGCCAGCCAATACCGAACCTGTCTCGACATCTTTTGTGCTCGACTGCATAGACATAACAGCATTATTTGTATCATGTTGAATTCCTTTGATCATTTGCTCGATCTCACTGGTGGCAGAGGTGGTCTTCTCTGCCAGCTTTTTTACTTCATCCGCAACAACAGCAAAACCCCGCCCGTTCTCTCCTGCACGTGCGGCCTCGATACTTGCGTTCAAGGCCAGCAGATTGGTCTGGTCAGCTATATCTTTTATTACTTTAATGATCTCTCCTATTTGTTCAGATTTTTTGTCCAGATCTTCAACAATATGAGCAGACACCTTTACGGAACCGGCTATTTTGTCCATGCTCTCTATGGTCTGAAGGATCACATCACTGCTCTGCATAGCTAGATCAAAAGAATCCCTGGCTGAACCTGAAACCTGTTCAGTATTCTGTGCGATATCAAGAAATGTGGAACTAAGTTCTTCTGTAGCAGTAACCGCGCTGGTTATCTGCATAGACTGTTCATCCGCATTGGAAGCTATAATTCCTGAATCATCGGAGAGTTTTTGCGCATTAGATGCAACTTGATCTATATCATCTTTCAATTTAGCGATAAATCCGCTCAGTTTAGTAAGAGCCCTGTTAAAGTTCGTTGCAAGTTTACCGAACTCATCCCTTTTTGTATCATCCATAAATATGCTCAGGTTCCCCTCTCCAAAGCCTTCTGCAAAAATATTAAGCTCCTTGATAGGAGAGGTCAGTGAACGGTAAAGGTTAGTCAGGACAAAACATGTCGCCGCAATTATTATGGCCGCAACAAGAATTACTATATCCTGTATTCTCTTTTGTGTTACCCTGGCATCACCCAGAGATCTTTCAGCAAGGACATTTACTTCTTCGAGCAATTTCCTGCCCTCTGTTGTCAATTTGCCGTATTGAAGCATTGCTTCATCATCATCAACGCTAATGTAAGGGTTGTTTTTCAAGAAGGATTTCGAACCGTCCCTTACGATCTTCCATTGAGGTCCGATCTTTTCTGTTAAGACCTGATGAAGCTCCATGTTTTTATAATCAACGACCAATTTATTATGGAGTTCATCAAATCCTTTCAGGTGTTCTTCCGTAAGTTCAATAGAAAGAGGTTCTCCTTCATCAATTATAAATTCATTTATTCCCCTGAATATACCCTGCAGATGCATGTTTTCATGCTCAAGCAAATACGCAAGGTTTGTTTCATCCATTACAGACCTGTTGCCGACAAAATTAACTATCCCCATTGCCAAAAACAGTACAAGCAGAAAAATAGAAGAACAGACAATTCTTTTCTTAATACTCATAAATTAAAAGATACCCTTCCATTACTTTTAGAATTTCAAAAGACAAATAACAATGCAGACAAAGGTAAAAAGGAGTCCCCGTCCTCTTTACCTTTGTCTGTCACTAATGTTCTACAGTATATCCTTTGTCCTTCCATACGGCAAAACCTTCTCTCATCCAGAATACGTTCTTGTATCCTGCTTCTTTTGCAGCAATTGAAGCGTAATATGATTTCCAGCCGTTTGGTCCGTCACTGTGGAACAAGATATTCTCTGATTTGTCTACAGGAAGTTTGGCTATATCAAATTTACCGGTACGTTGAGAAGGATGGCCTTTTTTCGTCCATTTGTACGGAAGAGAAACAGCACCAGGCAAATGCCCTTTGCCGTAGTTTAATGCCTTTCTCATATCAAACACCTGCATATCGTTTTTATCGATATAAGACTTTGCATTGGTGGCAGATACTTTATTGACCCCTTCAAGCTCAGTCGGGGTTGGCACGTTACCGGCCATTGCGATTGCGACAACTGCGAACAATACAACCAGTACAGAAACAACTCTTGTGATATTTTTCATTATATCCCCCCTTTAATTATAGGCCTATAAAACCGGCTCATACTGCTTATTAAACAATCTCCTGAACTGTAATTTGTTGATTTTATTAGTATCGACAATATAAAGAATAACTTAAGCAATAATCCGCGAAGAGTGAAGAACTTATAAAAGAATTGATAGCGGAGTTGATGATAAAAACTTTTCAACCCCTATTGGATCTGGCGTAATGATAAGACCTGTCGTTCAGGGCAGCACCATTCCCCTAAGATATTAGAACTATCTGCACATCCATAACATTCGTACCCGTAGGACCGGTTATTAATAATGCGTCTATCTTTTTGAAGAAGTTATATGAATCATTATTGTTCAGATATTCCTGAGGGTCAAGACCGATAGCCTTTGCTTTCTTTATGGTATTACCGTCAACAACAGCACCCGTTGCATCGGTCGGGCCGTCATTGCCGTCTGTGCCTGCTGAGAGGAATGTGATGCCGTCAACACCATCTATCTCAATAGCAAATGCTAGCGCAAGCTCAGTATTACGCCCGCCCTTACCATCTCCCGTAACCACAACAGTAGTCTCCCCGCCCGAGATCAAACACTTTGTCTCTTTTTTACTTTGTCCCTCTGCCCCTTTGCCCCTCTGCCCCTTTGCCGTCCGAGCCATCTGCGTCCCAACTTCCCTTGCAATGCCTGTTACCTCAGCAGATACTATCTCTACATCAAAACCCATACCCTGAGCTTCTGCCTTTGCAGCTTCAAGCGCTATTTTGTTGCTCCCGACTATCACATTATTGACCTTTGCAAAAACAGGGTCGCCAGCTTTTGGGGTATCAGGGACATCGCCTTTGATGCCTCTTTCAAAAAGAGAGATGACACTTTCGGGCGCGCTCTGCCTCAGTCCGTACTTTTCGATAACATCAAGGGCGTCCCTGTATGTCGAGCTGTCCGGCGCTGTTGGGCCGGAAGCAATGACATCAAGACTGTCGCCTATGACATCTGATATCATCAAGCTTATTATCTCGGACGGCTGCGCTGCCTCGGCAAGCCTGCCCCCTTTTACTCTGGAGAGATGTTTCCTCACAGAGTTAAGTTCTGCTATATCAGCCCCGGACCGAAGAAGACGGTCTGTTACTGCCTGTTTCTCAGAAAGTGTCACGCCTTCGATCGGTGATACAAAAAGCGCTGAACCGCCTCCTGAGACAAGACAGAGCACAAGGGTGCTCTCATTAGTTGTTTTTAAGAAATTTATTATCTCTTCTGTCGCCTTTATACCGTTCTCATCAGGAATAGGATGCGCAGCCTCAAAGACGCTTATCTTCTTAAGCGCCCCTTGCCCCTCGCCCCTTGCCCCTTCTTTATCATCCCCCGCATGCCCGTATTTTGTGACAACAATACCACCGGCAATAAGCTCTGAGTCAATAGAGTCTTCAACTGCCCGCGCCATCTGCCAGGCGGCCTTACCAAAGCCGACAACAGCTATTTTTGAAAACTCTTTGACAGAAATATAATCTAGCAGCTTTTCTGAATACCCCTTCACAAGAAAGGACGGGCTGACAGCATTCACTGCTGATGAAAACACTTTCCTGACTATTTCATTATTATTCATGCCTGCTCTCCTTTATATAATGTGATTTCTTCGCTTGACCATTTATTTTTAACCATTTATACTTATCTTACTTAAATATATGTGTTTTTGTAGCAGAAGCAATTTTATATTTTATACTGGAGGCATTAATGGGTGATTTCCACCAGGGTGGCATCCTTCCTACATTTCACAGGCTGGGCGAAGCCAACGTTGAAAAAATTGAAGCCGAGCTCTTATCATACTCACAGGAAAGACCCATCGCTCTTGTACTGCCCTCCCTCTACTCTGAACTTGAAGGCAAAGCCCTCAAGCACATTATCAGCGAACTCCAGAATGTAAAATATCTCAGCCAGGTGATAGTGACACTCGGCCCATGCAGTGAAGATGAGTTCAATAACGCAAAAAGATTCTTCTCTGTCCTGCCGCAGACAACAAAAATAATATGGAACAACGGCGACAGGGTCAATGAAGTTTACCAGAGCATTAAATCCGCGGGACTCCAGCTCGGCGATACAGGCAAGGGACAGTCAGCATGGATCGCGTACGGATATATACTAGCGCAGAAAAATATCGATGTCATAGCGCTGCATGACTGTGACATTGTGACCTACAACAGGGAGATGCTCGCAAGACTCTGCTATCCGGTCGTAAACCCGAACCTTGAGTATGAGTTCTGCAAAGGATTTTACAGCCGCGTGACCGACAGGATGCATGGCAGAGTGACAAGACTGCTTGTAACTCCCCTGCTCCGTTCCCTTAAAAAGATATGCGGCCCGCTCCATCTGCTTGAATTCCTTGACAGCTTCAGGTATCCACTTGCAGGTGAGTTCTCAATGGACATTGACCTTGCAAGAGTAATAAAGATACCCGGTGACTGGGGTCTTGAGGTTGGCGTGCTGGCTGAAGTATACAGGAACTGCGCGGTAAGAAGGGTCTCTCAGATAGATATTGCCGATAACTACGAACACAAACATCAGATGCTTTCTTCTGATGATGCATCAAAGGGACTTCTGAAGATGTGTATTGATATAAGCAAATCGATATTCAGGACTCTCGCGTCAGAAGGAATAGTTTTTTCGGACGGTCTGTTCAAGTCATTAATAGCAACATATGTAAGGACAGCACAGGACATGCTGAAACGGTATGAAGACGATGCCGCTGTGAACGGCCTGGAGTTCGACAGGCATGAGGAGAGCCGTTCTGTGGAAACATTCACAGAAGGGATAAAGGTCGCTTCAGAGATAATAATGAAAGACCCGTTGGGAGTACCGCTGATATCGAGCTGGGACAGAGTAACATCTGCTCAGCCGGGGATACTTGATATGCTGAAGAACGCGGTTGACAAAGACAATGTTCTGTAGATTAAGGTATAAACATCATAGCCGATATATTATATAAGGCATAAAAAAGGAGGCAGCAATGTCTATCTGGAACGATATCCAAAAAGACCTTAAAGAGAGCCTTTCAGTGTTTAAAGACGGAAGCAATGCCATAACCGAAAAGCTCGAAAAGCTTACAGACGATGGCAAGAAGAAATTCAAGGTCTTTAACATTAATATGAAGATACAGGAAGAGTTCGCAGCTCTCGGCGGACAGGTTTATGACCTTATAAACAAAAACATTGAGAACCCTTTAGAAAACAGCAAGGTCACACCTATAATTAAAAGGATCAATAAACTCGAAGAACAGATCAATAAGCTTGAAGGCATAAAAATACCTAAGAAAACAACAGCTAAGAAAAAAACCACCGCGAAGAAGAAAACAACAGCAAAAAAGAAAACTACTGCAAAGAAGAAAACAACAGCAAAGAAAAAGACCACTGCAAAAAAACAGACAACTGAAAAAAAGGCAACTGAAGAACAATGAAGAACTTTGTTTTATCCATAATAACAGTTTCACTTGTAGCAGTCTTTCTTATAAGCCTCAAACCCTCTGACATTGAGGGCGTAGTAGAGGAGGTAATAGTACCTGAAGATACCTTCTACACCATTGCCGGCACTGTCCGCTCAAGGGACACAATGGATGCAATATTCGAAAGGCATAACCTCGGCAAGAACGAGCTGGCAATAATATACAAAACCTCTAAAGACATATATAACCTTTCAAGACTCTCGGTCGGAAAGGTCTACGCATTCCAGATCGACAAAGAAATGAAGAACATTGTCGGGATGCGCTACAGCATTGATGACAACACATTTCTGAATGTTACAAAGGAAGATGAGGTCTACAATGCGGAAAAGGTCAATATAGATTACACACGGAAGGTCGGCTCCCTGTACATCAATGTAAACGGTACCCTGTCACACTCAATGCCGAACAGTAACAAAGAATATCTGAAAATAGCCCTTGACCTCTCAAATATATTCGCATGGGACATTGATTTCTCAAATGACATCAGGGACGGCGATACGCTTAAAGTTCTTGTCGAAGAATTATGGACAGGAGAAGTATTCAGGGGATTCGGCAATGTCCTTGCCGCTGAATTCATCAACAACGAGACAAGACATACAGCATACAGGTTCGAGTATAACGGTTACACGGATTATTATGATGAGAACGGCAAGTCACTCAGAAAAACATTAATGAAGTCCCCGCTTAAATTTAAATATATAAGTTCACGTTTTACAAAAAGACGCTTTCATCCGAAGCTGAGAATATACCGGCCGCATCTTGGAGTGGACTATGCCGCAGACACAGGCACACCGGTCTCTGCAGCAGGAAGCGGCACAGTTGTTTTTGCGGGCTATAAAGGACAGAACGGCAGGATGGTGAAGCTGAAGCACAGAAACGGATATGAAACTTATTACGGCCACCTTTCAAGAATACCAAAAAAGATAAAAAGATATGCCAAGGTCTCACAGGGAGACATCATCGGATATGTCGGCTCAACAGGGCTTGCAACCGGACCTCATCTTGACTACAGAATCAAAAAGAACGGACGCTACATGAATCCGCTGAAACTGGACCTCCCGCGCGGAACAGCAGTGCCGGAGTCGCTCATGGCCAGGTTCAGGTCAAAGGTAACCGGGCTTGAATCCGTACTCGCTTCTTTAACACGTTCGATAATTGCATTTAACAACAGCGGGAAAACAGCTGGTTAATGAAACAATCTGCACTCGAATACTTCCATAACATGGACCTTCCCTTATTAAAAGGTCTAATCATACTCACCCTCTATATTCTTTCTGCAAAGGTCGCCAGCCTGCTGACAGGGAAAATACTAAAAAAACTTACAGGCCTGACAAGATCAAATATAGACGACAAAATAATAGAGATCATTCACCGTCCGGTCTTTTTCACTGTTTTATTTGTCGGTATTATTCATGCTTTCAGTTTTCTTGATCTTGCCTCTGATCTCACTTTTTATTTGAACGGTTCAATTTTCACACTCCTGGCCATTATCTGGTGTATATGTATGATCAGGATAAGTAATCTGCTGATCGAAAGCACCATTCAAAAAGTCTCCGACATAACAGGCCTGAGCAGAGAACTGACCCCTCTTATTGAAAATGTATGGAGGATCCTGCTCATTATAACAGGAGGCATGGTGGTCCTTTCAATATGGGAGATCAATATAACACCGCTGCTCGCGTCAGCAGGTATTGCAGGGGTAGCTATCGCACTTGCCGCCAAAGATACTCTTGCAAACTTCTTCGGTGGGATCAGCATCTTCATCGACAAACCGTATAAAATAGGCGATTATATCGTGCTGGACCAGGGTGAGCGAGGGGAAGTGGTCAGTATAGGAATAAGGAGTACGAGGATCAAGACAAGGGATGATATACTTATTAGTATACCCAATGCAATAATTGCGAATACCAAGATAATAAATGAAAGCGCGCCCGTGCCTAACTTCAGGGTAAGACTGCCGGTTTCCGTTGCATACGGAAGCGACATTAAGATGGTTGAAGAAGTTCTTCTTGGTATAGCTGCTGACAACAATAATATCCAGAGCAGTCCTGAACCAAGGGTACGGCTGAGAGCATTAGGTGATTCCGGACTGGACTATGAATTGCTATGCTGGGCAAAGGAACCGGCCGTACGAGGCAGGACGATACATGAGATAAACAGTGCTATTTATACCAGGTTCAATGAGGCCGGGATAACGATCCCGTTCCCTCAGAGGACTATTCATCTAAGAGAGGAAAAGATATGAGAAAAACCATAGCGCCTTTTGAATTCAAGCAATGCACGAGCATCGTAAGGTCAACGGGAAAGCATGCAGGCAGCCTGAGAGAATTAAGAAAGCTTATCTCCGAGGCTGGCGACGAATCAATTTTTCATCATACATACCAGTATTTCCTGAAAGGCCATATGCTTGAGTACACCAATGACTTTGCAGAGTGGGCAGGTGAGAACCTTGAGCACAGGGCACTTTCAGAACGGCTCTCAAGCATTGACCCCTACACTCTTAAAACCGTAAAAAAAGTCCGCGCCAAACTGCTCCAGGAAATAGACGACTTCCTGGCCGAGTCACCGCATGAACATGACGTTCCTGCTGGAAATGAATTTTATTTCAATGAGACCGTCAGCATGGTATTCCCGGTAGGCGTCAAGACAAAGAACCTCGCAGAATTTCTTGTGGCTATTCAGCACATTGACGAGGCATGTATTTATTATCACTTCTATGACTCACGGGTAAGACTGGGTGAAGGTGTTGTAGATGACTTTTCAAGGTGGGTGGAACATACTCTAGGGAAAAAGGAACTTGCCGTACAAATACGGGACATTGACCCGTTCATGCACAGTATTGAGCGGATAAGGGAACATATAAGCAGTGTTGTCGAGGACCATGTGAGGGCAGAAATGGAAGGGGTGATAAATTGATAAAACAATATTCCGGCATAGCTCCAAAAGGCGATCTTTTACTTATTAAAAAACTCTGTGAAAAACTGAAAGGCAAATCCTTCCTCCATATAAATTCCACACGCGAAGGCGGAGGAGTTGCTGAAATCCTGCACCGTATGATACCGCTGCTCAATGACATGGGCATTGACGCGAGATGGGAAGTAATAGAAGGAGACCCGAAATTCTTCGATTTCACGAAAAAAACGCATAATGCCATACAGGGGAATACCGAAAAATTCACCAAAGCAATGTGGGACCATCATTACGAAATAAACAAACTAAACAGAAAGAACCTTGACCTGAGCGCCGATGCCGTACTGATACATGACCCTCAGCCAGTGCCTCTCATCGAGTTCAGACCGAAATCCAAACAGAAGACATGGTTATGGAGATGTCACATAGATGCCTCAAACCCTATGCCAAGCGTATGGAACAACATGAAAAAATATGTAGAGAAATATGACGCGGCTATATTTTCTGTTTCAAAATTTGCAAAGTCCCTCCCTATAAACGAGTATATAATAACACCATCCATTGACCCGCTCAGCGAAAAGAACATGGAACTGTCCGAAACAGAGATCAATTCTGTATCAGAGCAGTATGATATCCCAAGGGACAAACCCATACTTCTGCAGGTCTCAAGATTTGACAGGTTCAAAGACCCGATAGGCGTTATCAACTCTTATAAAATAGTTAAAAAATATAATGACTGCAGACTGGTGCTTGCAGGCAGTCCTGCAAGCGATGATCCCGAAGGCGAGGCCATCCTTAATGAGGTCAGGGAATATGCGGGCAATGACCCGGACATACATATCCTGTTACTTCCTCCTGACAGTCACAGGAAGATAAACGCCCTGCAGAGGATGTCCGACGTGATCCTGCAAAAATCCATAAAGGAAGGCTTCGGCCTTACTGTATCTGAGGCCATGTGGAAAGAAAAACCTGTCATAGGCGGAGCTGTCGGCGGTATTCCCCTTCAGATAGTCCACGGCATAACCGGCTTTGTTGTTCATTCATCTGAAGGCGCTGCTTTCAGGATACGACAGTACCTCAACAACCCCGTTATGGCAAAGAGGATGGGCCAGCAGGGGAAAGAATATGTGAGAAAGAATTTTCTCCTGACAAGACAGATAAGAGATTATCTCTCTCTCTGGTACTGCACAAGATACAACAAAAAAAATGTGATAGAACTATGAGCGTTGACCAGTTCAGCGACACAATAAAAGAATACCTGCAGGACAGAAAACTCATTATTGTTTCTAATCGTGAGCCGTATATGCATAAAAGATCAGGCTCAGCCATAAAGGTCGACAAACCTGCAGGAGGCCTGACATCAGCGATGGACCAGGCATTACGGGCAACTGGCGGCACCTGGGTCGCATGGGGAAGCAGCAGCGAAGACAGGGCAGCTGTTGATGAAAGAGACTGTGTCCCTGTACCGCCCGGCAGACCGGCGTACACGCTTAAAAGGGTATGGCTTACTCCTGAAGAAGTTGAGAATTACTATCACGGCTACTCAAACCAAGTGCTCTGGCCGCTCTGCCATATAGCACTTGACCGCGTATACTTCAGAAAGAAATACTGGGAAGATTACAAAAAAGCGAACCTTACATTTGCTAATGGCGTTCTTGAACAAGCTGATGAAAATTCCCTTGTATGGATACATGACTATCATCTCTGTCTCGTACCGCAGATACTCCGGGAAAAGAACCCGAAGATCGTAACCTCACATTTCTGGCATATACCCTGGCCCAATTACAGCGTTCTCAGGATATGCCCGCAATCAACGGCGCTGATAACGGCGCTGCTGAATAATGACCTGATAGGGTTCCAGATACATCTGTTTGTCCATAACTTCCTTGAATGCGTCAAAGAATCACTCGAAGACGCTGAAATTAATTATGACAACGACACAGTTACATATAATGGCCACACAACAAAGCTCAAGGCCTTCCCGATAAGCGTTGACTTTGAAAAATTCAATACAGTTGCCTCTTCTATTAAAACCACAAAGACAGTCCAGAAGATCAGAAAAAGATACGATCTCTCCCAGAGGCAGATCGGTATCGGCGTTGACAGAATAGAGTATACAAAAGGCCTCATAAAAAGGTTCCAGGCCATTGACCTGTTCTTCCAGAGACATCCCGAGTATTTAGGGAAGTTCACGTTCATACAGATAGCAGTACCAACAAGAATGAAAGAACCGTATATCAGCTACAAGGCGAGCGTCGAAAGCCTTGTCAGAAAGATAAACAAAAAATATGCTCAAAAAGAGTGGAACCCTGTTGTGTACAGAGACATAAAGTCCAACCATACTGAACTTGCCGCATATTACAAGATGGCTGATGTGGCCATAATAAGTTCGATATATGACGGCATGAACCTGGTTGCAAAGGAATTCATCGCTTCACAGGTAAACAAGAACGGGGGCCTGCTCCTGAGTGAATTTGCGGGCGCTGCTGAAGAGCTGGACGGGGCAATTCTCGTTAACCCGTATGATATTGAAGAATTCTCCGACTCCATCAAAAAGGTGCTTGATATGTCCGGGGAGGAAAAGATGTGCAGGATAAATGATCTGAGAAGGCAGGTAAAGGAAAAAGACATCTACTACTGGATAGCTGATTTCCTGTCTTCACTTACAGCAATAAATCTCAAAAATTCCGGCAAGGCAAGATATTTATTCAACCACACAAATGAACTCCCGGCTGATAACATGTTCCTTTTCCTTGATTATGACGGGACACTGGCGCCAATAGCCGAATCCCCTGACAAAGCTGTAATGCCCTCAAATATACATAATATAATAATGCGTATCAAAGAAAAGATATCTGTCGCAATAGTTACCGGCAGGTCTATTGATAATATCATTGATGTATTCGGCACCAAAAACCTTATATACGCCGGAAATCACGGAGCTGAAATATGGAACGGTAAAAAATTTATTAAGGGGCAGCAGCTTGCAAGAAGCCGACAGGCCATGAAAAATGTTATTACTGAACTCAGTGATGCCTTTTCCAGTATCAGCGGAGTCATAATAGAAGATAAAGGCATTACTGCAAGCATTCACTTCAGAATGGTAAGATCTGATGACCTGTGCAGAATGCTGAACATCTTCTGGTCTGTTGTTGACAACTACAAGCGGCTGTTCAGGATAACATCAGGCAAAAAGGTGTTTGAGATCAGACCTCACGGCATACGGAACAAGGGCATCGCGGTCAAATGGATATGGCAGAACATCGCCCCTGACAAAATACCCGTATATATCGGGGATGATAAAACCGATGAGGATGCCTTCAGGGCCATCAGAGGACGCGGCATCGGAATATCAATAGGCAGGAACAATGAAGCGGACTACTACCTCGAATCTCAGGATGAGATCGAAAAACTTTTAAACACTATAGACAATATCTATGAGAAATAAGATTTGAAACTTTTAAAACTGATCAAAAAAATATCTAAAATAAGGCTGGACGAACAGACTATTATTATCATAATGTCTGTTGTTGTAGGCCTGCTCAGCGGACTGGCCAATGTGCTTTTCAGGTCGTCCATCAACCTTGTTCATAAGATAGTCTATGTTGGAGGCTCTGAGCTCCTGAATATCACCCAGGGCGGATTTTATAAAATATTTCTGCCTCTTCTCCCGATAACCGGAGCGCTCCTTCTTGTGCCCTTGTACTACCTTTCGAGAGAAGAGGTATACGGATATGGATTTCCGAGGTTCCTCGAAAAGGTTAACATCCAGGGCGGAATAATCAAGTTCAAGACACTGGTGGCAAAGATGATCGGGGCCTCGCTCACAATAGGCTCGGGCGGCTCAGCCGGTGTTGAGGGCCCTATCGCCCAGATTGGAGGGGCATGCGGTTCACTGGTGGGACAGGCATCAGGGTTTTCAGGGAACAGGATCAAACTGCTCATTGCAGCCGGTTCCGCAGGAGCTATAGCCGCAACATTCAACGCGCCGATAGCAGGCGTAATGTTTGCCACCGAAATAGTCCTGCTCGGAAATTTCGCTCTAACATCATTTGCCGCAATTATCGTCTCTTCCGGAATAGCTACTGTTGTCTCAAGGATGTACTATGGTGAAAACCCTATTTTCACTGTTCCAAAGTATGAGCTTGTAAGCGCGTTTGAGATACCGCTCTATATTATTTTCGGTATTTTTGTGGGACTGGCAGCTGTTCTGTATATAAAAACATTTTTCAAGATCAAGGATAAATTTGACGAGATCAACATGAACCCTCACCTGAAACCCGCCCTCGGCGCCCTGTTCATAGGTATCATCGGGATATTCTTTCCGGAGATATTCGGGGACGGTTACGAGATCATTGAGAAGGCATTAGACGGACAGATGGTGTTCGGCATCATGTTCGTTCTCATTTTCCTTAAAATAATCGCGACATCGGTCACCCTCGGCTCAGGCGGCTCAGGCGGTGTGTTCGCCCCTGCCCTTTTCATCGGCTCTATGGTTGGCGGAAGCTATGGATGGATAGTGCATAGCCTCTTCCCTTCCCATACCGCAAATCCGGGCGCATATGCCACTGTGGGGGTCGGAGCATTTCTAGCGGCTTCAACCCATGCGCCGCTTACAGCGATGTTCCTGCTGTTTGAGATGACAGGCAACTACAAGATAATTATCCCTATCATGCTGGCAAGCATTGTGGGCACGATAATGGCGCACCGTATGCATTTTGACTCAATTGATACTGTTCAACTGACAAGAAAAGGCATTAATATTCATCAGGGAAGAGAAGCAACTGTACTGAACTCCATACAGGTAGGAAGCGTCATGACAAGAGAATTCAATACCGTTCATGAGAATACAAACATACAGGAATTCATCGAAAAGATTATCGACGGGGAACAACTGTACTTCCCTGTAGTAGACGACCGGGAACATCTCACAGGTATAATATCGCTGCAGGATATCCGGAGCTTAATATATGAAGAAGAACTGAAGCAGATCATCCGGGTCAAGGACATTATTCGGACCATTAATGTTCTTGTGGTAACCGCTGATGACACCCTGAACACTGCGATAGAAAAATTCTCCCGCAAAGACATTGAGGAGATACCGGTCGTAAACATCTTCAACAGGAAAAAGCTTGTGGGGATGCTGAAGCGGGGAGACGTTATTTCAGCATATGACAAGGAACTTTTGAGAAGGAAGATATAAGTGGCAGAAAGTAAATGACGGCAATAATATCATGAAAAAAAAACAGCTGCTGTTTGAAGAATCGATCCTCTTTATAAGCATTATAAAGTGGTTTTTCCTTGCCTCATGCATAGGTGCCATTGTCGGGCTTTCAACTGCTTTATTCATTACCATTCTTAACGAAAGCACTGCTTTCGCGTCACACTACAAATACTATTTTTTCTTATTACCCGCAGCACTGTTTATCTCCGCCCTGCTTGTGAAATATCTATCCCCTGAGGCAAAAGGCCACGGCACTGAAAAAGTGATAGAGGCCGTACACAAGTTCGGGACAAAAATAAATCCAATTGTCGTACCGGTAAAGCTGTTTACAACAGTGATAACGATCGCGGCCGGCGGCTCGGTAGGCAAAGAAGGCCCGGCAGCACAGATAGGCGCAGGGCTATCCTCGCTTTTTGCAGGCATATTCAGATTCAATAAAAAAGACAGACAGAAGCTTATTATCTGCGGTATAAGCGCCGGTTTCGCATCTGTATTCGGGACACCTATCGCAGGAGCTTTCTTCGGGGTTGAGGTCCTTTCTATCGGACATATATTTTACGATGTTATATTCCCGTCATTTGTGGCCGGCATTATCAGTTATCAGGTCTCTTCATCAATAGGTATAGAATATTTCTACAGGCCGATCGAATTTGTGCCCCAGTTCAGCGAATGGTTCTTTATCAAGGTACTCATGGGCGCGATCTTCTTCGGCTTATGCTCATTCCTTCTTATCGAGTCAATGAAGATTGCAGATGCAGCAGCTAAGAAAATAAAAATATGGGAACCTTATAAAGGTCTGATAGGGGGGGGGCTCTTAATAACCCTTGCGCTTCTTACATCAACAAAATACCTGGGCCTCGGACTCGATACGATCGAAACAGCGCTTACAGGCGGCAGGATCCTGCCGTATGATTTTCTGTTAAAAATAGTCTTCACCTGCATTACCCTTTCTTTTTGCGGAAGCGGCGGCATGGTCACACCCATATTTTTCATAGGGGCCACAGCAGGGAGCATATTCGGACTGTTTTGGGGATATAATCCGTCAATGTTCGCTGCCATAGGAATGGTCAGTCTGCTTGCAGGGGCCGCAAATACACCAATTGCAGCAAGTATTATGGCCATAGAGTTCTTCGGCCCTGAATTCGCCCCTTATGCCGCTGTTTCATGCATTGTGAGCTATCTCATGACAGGACACAGAAGCGTATACCCGAGTCAGGTGCTCGCAACATCTAAATCATCATCTATTATGATTGAAAAAGGAATTGTAATGGAAAATATGGGCAATATAAGGATAAAACCCCGTCCACGGAGCGTAACAAATGCACTGGTCAGATCTGTTACATTTTTAAAAGAGCTAATAAAGGATATCAAAAGAAAGAAATAATACCTTAATATAACACCTGATATTCATTGACTTATCAACCATTTAAGTTTATTATATTTCACAATTAATCCGGCAACTGCATAAAAAGGCAAGGAGAATCAATGCCCCAGGCAAAACTGAAGGTCATACTGCTGAAACATACACCAAATCCTGAAGAAACAGTTGCCATGGCTGCCAAGCTCTGCTACAGCCCCACGGATATATCCTCTCTTAAAGAAAAGATAGAGACCAAAGACCAGAATAAATTCGTTGAAAAACTGATAAATATGGGGCACATGACCCCAATTGAGCATGCCACTTTCACCTTTGCTATTGAAGGGATTTCACGTGCATGTTCCCACCAGCTGGTCAGACACCGCCTCGCCTCATACAGCCAGCAGTCACAGCGGTATGTCAGCGAAGAAGCAGGTTTCGATTATGTGATCCCTCCTGTCATAAAGGAAGACAAGGAGCTGAAAAGCATATTTACGGCATTTATAAAGGACGCTCAAAAGGCCTATAACACAATGGTCACAAAATTAAACGAAAAAGGGGTAAAAGGGGAAGCAGCCAATCAGGACGCTCGCTTCATACTCCCCAATGCCGCTGAAACAAAGATAGTGGTCACCATGAATGCCAGAGAACTCCTTCATTTTTTCAGGCAGAGATGCTGTAACCGCGCTCAGTGGGAAATAAGGGCCATGTCGGATGAGATGCTGAAACTCGTAAAAAAGACAGCCCCTGTGATATTCAGCAAAGCAGGCCCGGGATGCCTGCATGCACCCTGCCCTGAAGGAGACTATTCATGCGGCAAGATCAAGGAAGTAAGAAAAAAGTATGGGGTCAAGAAGTAACTTTTATCACATACCTGCCCAATCCAAACAATTAGACAATAACCCGTTTTTACTTCAAAAAACCTTTATTAATCAACAGAATAAGTTCAAATTTATACGCTTTGCATTAAGGCGACATATCAACTGTCTTTACAGTATGTCGTATATTTATATTTTATTTTGGCATATAGTGATTGCAATCACTTTCAGACCTAAAGATAGTTTGTATTATAACGATAAGGAAAGTAAGAGAAGAGCATAAACATATAAAGCAGCAATAATGCTTTATATACAGCCTGGAAAGGCATAGGGGATGAAAATGCTTAAAATTAACTATAAAAGACTGACAACATTAGCAATACTCCTCAGCTTTCTTATTATAACCATCGGATGCGGCGGTGGCGCAGGTGGTGAAATGTCCGGCACTGTAGACAGCAATGATACGGGAACCGATTCAATAGACAGTAGTGGAATGTCCGGGACTGTAGGCAGCAATGATCCTGGAACCGATTCAATAGGCAGTAATGTTATAAACTCAGCAAACTTGTCATGGGATGCTCCGACAACAAATGCAGATGGAACATCATTGACAGACCTTGCAGGCTATAAGGTATATTATGGAACTTCTTCAGGAGACTATACCGTATCAGTAGACATTGGCAATAGTACAGGAGCTATAATCAGCAGTCTTGAACCCGGTACCTGGTGTTTTGCAGTAACAGCATATGATACATCAGGAAATGAAAGCGATTATTCAGAAGAAACCTGCAAAACAATTTGACCTTTATACATAAAAAAAAGCCTGTGTTAATATAGCACAGGCTTTTAAGTTCAAAAAGAATATATTATTCCGGCAAATATTTGCTCATTAAAGGGAGAAACTCTCCCATAAACTCCTTAACTAATTTCCCAGTATCCTCAACACTACTCACAACAGGTGCTGATATCCTTATAAAGGCAGCATCATTTCTCCTGTATTTAAGAGAGTTTAGTATCATATAGAATTTCAACAAATATTCGTTTGTAATATATGTATTTTTCATCTTGTACCAATATACAAACATCTCTTTTTCATTACCTTTTTGATAAACAGCCTCAACATAATCGACTTTCCCTACCCCATCAATATTCAAGCTCTTTATATCTTCA
>CBFDEG010000034.1:0-22527 GCA_965603765.1 uncultured bacterium
GCAATAAGAGCGCCTGCAGTAGAAATAAAACCGTCAACAACAACAGGGACATTGTTTGCCGCTGCGCCGATTATTAATCCTGCTATCCCGGCTATCTCTGTTCCGCCTATTTTCGAAAGCACATCTATAGGGTCCGATGCATCAGGGCTGTTAACAGCGATAGAATCCTTAATGACCTGGACCTTGTTCTTCCAGGCATCATCATTGATACCGGTGCCTCTGCCCGTAATGTCCTCCACTGACTCATCTGTCAGCACAGCTGTTATTGCACTTGAAGGCGTGGTATTCGCGATACCCATCTCTCCAGTGCCGAATATTTTATAGCCTTTGCCCGCATATTCAGAAGCAAGGTCGATTCCGACCTGCAGACATTTCTCTGTCTCTTCACGGGTCATTGCAGGGCCCTTGCGCATGTTCTTTGTTCCTGCCATGACCTTTTTGGACAGAAAGCCGGGTTTATCAAGTCCGCCAAAATCAAAATCAACTCCGATATCAACAGCAACAACCTCAGCGCCTGCATGTCTTGCAAGAACATTTATCGCGGCCCCGCCGTTCACAAAATTCATGACCATCTGAGGGGTCACCTCTTTTGGGAACGCGGACACACCTTCGTCAGCAACACCATGATCCCCTGCAAATGTGAATACAACCTTTTTATCAAGCTCCGGCATCTGTTTACCAGTGACAGCAACCAGCTGTTTTGCAAATTCCTCAAGCCTCCCAAGGCTGCCCTGGGGCTTGGTGAGACTGTCCAGTCGCAGCTGGGCCTCATCTGCAAATTTACCATTTGTGTTTTTAACGCTCTCTAAAATTGTGTTTATGTTCATATCATCCTCCTAAAATTTATATATACCTGCAAAGACAAGCGACCGCTTGCCCCTACTTTATTTTTAGAGGTATCCCTGCAACAACAAGATATACCTCATCCGCTATTTCCGCGACCTTCTGGTTCAGCTTCCCCGCAAGGTCCCTGAACTGTCTTGCAAGCCTGTTCTCAGGCACAATGCCTGTGCCCACCTCATTCGAGACAATGAACAGCTGCATATCATCTATTTTCTTCAACCCGGCAGTAAGTCCTTCTATTGCTTCATGTATTGTCTTATGTTCAGGGTCATCCATGTCCGAACGGACAAGCAGATTGGAAAGCCATATGGTCAGACAGTCAAGAACAACAGCTCTGTATTTCCCGTCCAGATCTTTCAGCGTCTCTGATACCTTAAGGTTCTCTTCGTACGTCTGCCAATCACTGCCTCTTTCAAGTTTATGATTTTCGATGCGGGTATGCATCTCATCGTCAAGGGCCTCTGCTGTGGCTATGTATGCCTTTGGCCCTGCGATCTTTGAGGCCTCTTTCAGCGCAAATGAACTTTTACCGCTCTTAGCGCCGCCAATAACAAATGTTATCTTCATAAATAAAAAATCCCCGGCCTTCTTATAAAAAGAAAACCGGGGATAAAAGTATTAACCTTTACCCTCACAGCCTCTTCCTCGAAGGCGTTTCAGTGAGGTGACGTTCAGGCAGGTCTTCTGGCTCCCCTGTATCTACAGCTGGCCTTCCCTGTCATTACGACAAGTGGCGTTAATGCTGCCATAGAAATACCACGAACAGCCATGTGGTACAGGGTTACAGCGGCGGGTCCGCTCCAGTTTTTAACTGGATTCCCCATTAAGCCCTTACGGGCGCCTGAACAATATGTATAAAATTATACCTTATCAGCTCATCGGTTAGTCAATAGGACAAATATGTCCTGTTGGTCTTATAAGTACTTTCACCCCTGTAAGATATGACAGGTTCTTTTTTTAATTATTATGTTTACATAGTAAACGAAGTTTGATATTATATGGAAATAAATGGACTTTATGGACATAAAACACAATAAGGCATGGTTCATCGGCCTCACAATTGATTGTCCCTTCGGGATCAGAATGGAAAACTGTCCTTTCACCAGCATGAATAACATACCTTTATTAGAAAAGATCGAGCTTGTTGATGAAATGATATCAGATGAAATAGAAAAAATAATCGAACATCATGGACATTGTCTCAGCAAAAGAGAAGGTCCATGGATGAACACTCAGCTCATCCCCTAAAAATGGGTCCGGACAGGGGAGACCCTGCCCGGGCCCACCCCTGAATTTATTTTTTTACCTGCACGATCATCTGAATAATTACTCAGCCTCAGGAATCTTCGGCAGAAACTTCTCGAACAGAGCTTTATCGTTGCATTTCAGATATGCTTCCTCAGGAGATATCATCTTCTTATCAAGATACTCCATGATGGACTGGTCCATCAGCTGCATGCCTTCCTTCTTTGCTGTCTGTATTATCGAGGTGATCTGGAAGGTCTTGTCCTCCCTGATAAGGTTCGCAACAGCTGTCTTGCAAAAGAGTATCTCAAGCGCTGCAAGCCTTCCGGGTTTGTCACAGCGTTTAAGCAGCTGCTGACAGAGAACTCCCTTTAATGATTCTGAAAGCATTGTCCTGATCTGCGCCTGCTGTCCTGCGGGAAACGCATCTATTAGACGATCAATGGTCTTTGCCGCAGAGCTTGTATGAAGTGTGCCGAAAACAAGATGCCCTGTTTCAGCTGCGGTGACCGCAAGTTCTATTGTCTCAAGATCACGCATCTCGCCGACAAGAATAACATCAGGGTCCTCTCTGAGCGCGGCCCTCAATGCCGCTGCAAAAGATTTCGTATGCGTACCGACCTCACGATGATTGACCAGACAGCCTTTGTTCTGATGGACAAATTCAACAGGGTCCTCGACCGTAAGTATATGGTCTTTCCTGTCCTTGTTTATATAGTCGATAATTGCCGCAAGCGTGGTCGATTTCCCGCTTCCGGTAGGGCCTGTCACAAGTACAAGTCCGCGGCTGAGCTTTGTGAGCTTCAGTATCTGCTGAGGGAGATTCAGGTCCTCAATACTCATTATATTTGAAGGGATGACCCTGAATACAGCTCCCATACCTCTTTGCTGCTGAAGATAATTTGCCCTGAACCTTGCGGTGCCCGGAATCTCATACGCAAAATCAAGATCGCCATTTTCCATATATGCGTTCCAGCGTGTCTCTCCTGCTATTTCAGAAAGCAGTTCCTTCATTGCCTCGTCTTTAAGTATGGGAAGGTCCATCTCCTCAAGGTCCCCATTCTTTCTTATCTTGGGTTTTGCACCTGAGCAGAGATGAAGGTCACTCGCATTGTTTTCTAACATGTATTTAAAAAATGCATCTATCTTTGCCATATTAAACCTCTTTATTTAATAAAATTAACTACCGGACGATCTAAGATATATATCGGATATTTCAATGAAAATATGAAACAAAAAATGCAGAACAAAAGAAATTACAAGAAACTTCCTGAATTAAATGGGTTTACCTGACAGCCAACGGGAAATGATCTGGACCTTACCTCAGAATGTCTCAAGATAATTCTCTAACTCATTATTAAAACACTCATCATGGCTATAGCCCAGAGAACATCTGTCGGTGCCTGAAATTCCGCTGTTGCATCAAACAGGAAGTCCGCCCTCGCCGGAAACTCTCTGTCCCCCTTCCAGAGGATAAGCACCACAGGGACCCTTGGCACCGGAAACAGCCTTAAAGAAGCATCGCCATACTCCAAAACCTCTGCGCCCAGCATCCGACCCTTTGAGATAAACCCTTCAATATCAGCGCTGTATTTGCGGGCAAGCCTGTCCATAGGCAGAAGATGAGTGCCTTTTGTAAAAAGGTGTCCTCCCCTGATATTGTCAGGCCTCACAAGCCTGCCTGACAGAGGGATGTCCTTTGCATTTGCAAGGTACCAGAGCAATGAGAACCTTGCATGCTCTCCAAGCCTGCCAAGCAATACATCACTGCCGGGCGAATCACTTGATATCTCTTTTTTATCAGGCATGATATCAATATCAAATCCGAATGACCGCAGGACATAAAGTTCTCTCTGTTTATCAAAGGCCGCGCAGGAATTTCTACAGACACTTTCCTGAGAAAGCTCTGACAGAAGCTCCCATCCTTTTTCCTCTCCTGATGACATGAACCATTATACATAAAAATGTCTTCTCAAAATGCCAAGCGGCATATAACAGATTAATGTTAAAATGTAGGCTGAAAAATGAGCGAAAAAATAATACCGGGCAAATGGACAGAAACCAGACTGAACAGTATCCTGAAAGAGGCATCAGGAATATCTGCCCCCGGTGAGCGGATCGGATATCTCTCCGGACATTTTCTTGATACCCCGTATAACAGTTCAACCCTGACAGGTGGCATGAACACCCCCGAGGTCTTTACCATAAACCTCAAGGAGCTCGACTGCCTTACCTTTATAGAATATATAGAGGCAATGCGCATATCCGGCTCGTTTGCTGAATTCAAGGATAACCTGAGAAAGGTCCGTTATGAATCCGGCAGGGTGGACTTTACCGCAAGGAACCATTTTTTCACTGACTGGAAGGACGCCAACCAGGGGCTGATACATGACATAACAGCATCAATTGGAGGAGGGAAAAGTGTTACTACCTCTAAAAATCTGAACAAGAAAATAGACGAGACATTTTATCTGCCCGGCATATTACCCAAAATAAGAAAAATAACATTCCTGCCTGCAGAGCATGCAGACAATATCTTTAAAGAGCAATTGATGACAGGTGATTATGCAGGGATATATTCAGAAAAAGCAGGCCTGGATGTTTCACATGTCGGGATAATAATCAAAAAAGATAATTCCGTTTATCTCAGACACGCTTCTTCCTCAACAAACATAATGAAAGTGATCGATGAAGACCTCTCAAGCTACATTAAATCAAAATCCGGAATAATAATTTTCAGACCCATACAATAACCATATGCAGCCCGATAATAAAAACTCGATTCTCCGATCTGTCTTTAACCGTAAAATGCTGGTCTCCTTTATAATGGGATTTGCCTGCGGACTCCCGCTCCTCCTGACCATTACCGTGCTCCAGGCATGGATGAAGGAAGAAGGCGTTGACCTGACCATCATTGGACTGTTCGCGCTTGTGGGGCTTCCTTACACCGTCAAATTCTTATGGGCCCCTTTTCTCGACCGCTTCACACTCAGATTCCTTGGCCGAAGGCGGGGCTGGCTTTTGGTTATACAGATACTGCTTATCTGTGCTATCGCGGGGCTCGGGCTGACAAACCCCGGGAAAAGTCCCTGGATGGTCGCTGTTGCGGCCTTCCTTGTAACATTCTTCAGCGCGTCACAGGACATCGTAGTGGATGCATACAGAAGGGAAGACCTTACAGACCCGGAACTCGGGCTCGGTTCATCGCTTTATGTGAACGGCTACCGCGTGGGGATGCTCCTTGCCTCCGGAGGCGGGCTTATCATGGCGGACTACATATCATTCACAATGGTCTATGTGATAATGGCGGCATGCATGCTCCCGGGAGTTATAACCACACTTCTGACCCCTGAACCTGCCATACATATTGATACACCTAAAACCCTGAAGGAGGCTGTACTTAATCCGCTCACAGAATATTTTTCGAGAGACGGGGCGTTATGGATACTCGCATTCATTCTTTTTTACAAAATAGGCGACACCATGGCAAGCGCAATGACTCTGCCATTTTATCTTGATATTGGTTTCACAAAAACAGAGATAGGCACTGTCGTTAAACTGTTCGGGTTCTGGGCCACAATTATAGGCGGACTTTTAGGCGGCATCATAATGCTGAGAACGGGGATCAACCGCTCTCTCTGGATATTCGGTTTCCTTCAGGCGATCTCGACCGCCGGATTCGCGGTCCTCGCGCATATCGGACATAACCTCCCTGCGCTTGCAGCGGTGATAGCCTTCGAAAATCTGAGCGGGGGCATGGGGACTGCCGCATATGTCGCATTCATGGCAAGCATTACAGACAAGAGATTTACCGCAACCCAATATGCCCTGCTGAGCAGTCTTATGGGAATACCAAGGGTCATTGCTTCAGCCCCCACAGGGTTCATTGCAAAGAATATGGGATGGTCCGGTTTTTTCATTGCATGCACTCTGATAGCCATACCGGGCATGCTGCTTCTCCTGAAATTCACGTCATGGGGTTCGAAGCAGAAAACTCCAAAAAGTTAACAAACAAGCAGGACAAAAGTATTTTTTAAAATAATTGATCGGATAGATATTTGATCTGTGCAGTTGTCTTTGAATTTGTAGACAACATGCCCGGTGGTTTTGTGTTGCGATCAAGGTATCCAGAATTCTTTTAAAAAATACTTTTGTCCTGCTTGTTTCACACCTGAATACTCACAGGCAATTTCCCCTTAAAATCCTTCTCTCCTTTAAGGCATTTAAGCACCGATGCCTGAGCCTGTCTGCCTGAGTCATAAGCAGCAACAAGCATGTCAGCATCACCGAAGTGCCTGAGCAAATACGGACTTCCGAATGAAACAACAATGGAACGCGCAGAACTTTTTATTATGCTCTTTATCGCTGATACCGCTTTTTCAGGAATACCGGAACTTCCCCTCCATGCAGCGATGTGTGTAAAGAGTGCGATAACGACCGTCTCTTTCAGGGCATCCGACCCCGGACTGTTAAGTTCAAAGACCCCGCCTGACACTGCTTCTTCAAGGAAAGAAATATCAAGATCATCTTTGTCCCCGTTATAAACAAGTGAAATATTTTTCATGTCATTTAAAGGCACCATGCCCTGCCCGGCCTTTACAAGTGTAATTGAATTATCGGAAATAATACCGGCAAGTTCACGAAGCCTGCCTGCTTCCATAACCGGGGGCTGAATATTTTTGATCTTTGTTTTATATTTCAATATCCTGCTGAAGGCAGCGTCTATTGTTCCCTCTTTCACCTCTCCTGATCTCACCGCCTCTATGAGTTCACTTACAACCGCATCAGGGTCAGCGGGGTGAAGGATGATGTCCATTCCGGCATTCATGCATGCAACAGGTACATTCCCAAACTCATTCAATGCGTGCATATTAAGCGCGTCAGTGAGTATAAGCCCGTCATACCCGAGTTCATTTCGCAGAAGACCGGTTATCATCTTTCCTGAAAAAGATGCGGGAAGCTCATCTATTGCAGGGACACTGAGATGTCCGACCATTATAGTGCTGACACCTTCTTTCATGGCTTCCCTGAACGGGAAGATATCAATATCCACAAGCTCGTTCAACGGCTTCGAGATAACAGGGAGAGAAATATGAGAATCAATGTCCGTATCACCGTGACCCGGGAAATGTTTTGCACAGCTCAGAAGCCCTGACTCCTCCAGCACCCTTATATACAGCCTTCCGAACCATGCAACACTTTCAGGATCATCAGAAAAAGCCCGTGTGCATATTATCGGATTATCAGGATCCTGATTAACATCAAGGACCGGTAAAAGAGGCATATTGATGCCTATGTCCATCGCATCACAAGCAGCTTCTTTGATCGCGTTTTCAAGAAGGGCAGTATCTTCTTTATTATCTTTATCGATCGCAGCAGCAACAGCCATCTGAGGAGGGAAGCTGCTGCCGCCCTCTATCTGCTGACCAGTGCCGCGCTCTATATCAGATGCGATAAAGAGCGGCACTTCAGCCAGGGACTGAAGTTCAGCAATGAACTTTTTAAGCTCATTCCTTTTACCGCCGAAGATTATGAACCCGCCTATGCCCTTTCGGACAAGTTCAAGACAGTGCTCCCGGTATTCACCAGAAGAGAGCTTTTCACCGTCAAGCCTGTTGATTATTAATTGATAAAGTTTCTTTTTAAGGTTATTCATATGACCAATAGGTCTTATAGGACCTATTATTTGTTTTCTACGACCTTTGGTCATAAAAAACAAATATTAAATTTCATTCTTCAAGCCCTGTTAAATATTCATGTATGCATTCCGGAAGGTCACGGCTGTAGCCGCCTTCAAGCACTGAAAAGGTCGGTCGGTCAAGTGCGGCAAGCATCCTGCCTATTTCATGGTATGTATCTTTTTCCAGTTCAAGGCTGGTAATAGGATCAAGTATGTATGAATCAAACCCAGCAGAGACGGCAAGCAGATCAGGCCCGAACTTCTCGACCTTCTCAAGTCCTTCTTTAAATAATTCCAGATACTCTTGAGGACTTGTGCCGGAGGAAACAGCATAATTAATGCAGTTGTCCCTGCTCTTTAACCCTGTGCCGGGAAACAAGGGGCTTTGATGAAGTGAAAGATAAAGCACATCTTTTCTGCCGAGCATTATGTCCTCTGTGCCGTTTCCATGGTGGCAGTCAAAATCCACTATCGCCACTTTGCCGGCTTTCTTTCCGGCCTTTAACGAAGCAATGGCAATATTGTTAAAGTAGCAGAAACCGCCGAGGTCGTTCTTTGTGGCATGGTGACCGGGGGGCCTGGTAAGTGAAAAAGCCTGCTCCCCGCTTTCAAGACAGTGCATGGCCGCATCAATGGCCCCGCCTGCTGATATCCTTGCAATGTCATATATCCCCTCATATGCAGGAGTGTCCAGATCAAAAAAGTTCTCTTTTTTAACAACATCCAGAAGTCTTTGCGTGTGGGCAATAAGGATGTCCCCTTCACTGCATGGCCCGGGCTCGGTAAAGGCATATCCCTTCTTTTTGAGATAGGCATGCGTTGTCTCTGTCCTTGCCGGAGACTCAGGATGGCCCGGCTGTGCATACCCCTGGCATTTATCAGAATAATATATTTTCATTAAAACCTCCCCTCAAGGATACTGCAATCTTTTTATAATTCATACCTCTATCTCCATCAGGTCTTCAGCAAGCACGACCTCCCCTTCAAAGGCCTCTTTGCTCTCTGTCACCCTGTCAGCATCAGGAGTGCCGGAAGGATAGATGTGCGACAGGAGAAGCTTTTTGACCCCTGCTTTTTGTGCAAGGATCCCGCACTCCTTTGCGCTCATGTGTCCCTGCATCTTCATGGATTCCGGGAATGAACAGTCCGCAACCAGAAGGTCTGCACCGATTACAAACTTTACCAGTTCACTCTCAAAGTCCGCGTCACCCGTGAAAACAATTGACCTGCCTTTTGAACCGAACCTGTATGCTGTGCTGTCTATTGAATGAACGGTTTTGTCCGCAAAGACAGTCAACGGCCCAAGCACAAGCCGGTCATTTACTTCGATCAATTCAAGAGGAAAATTTAAGTGGGTCCCGAGAATTGTAGTGATGGCATTATCATAATATTCACTGAATCCTCCGGGGGCTACTATATAAAGTTCTTTTTCTCTTTTAAATTTCGGGGTGGCAATCAGCGCCTGAACCAGGGGCATAAGGTCATTAAAATGATCGGGGTGCCTGTGCGTGATAAAAACCGCGTCTATATCTTTATAGCTTTTTCCCGCCCTTTCTAGCTGAAGGAGCGTACCGGGCCCGCAATCGACAAGCACTTCCCACCCTTCTGCCTCAAGAAAATATCCGGGGGCGTTTCTTTTGAGCGAAGGCACACAGGTGCCGCTTCCTAGCACAGTAAGTTTCATGATATATATTATACTTCAGTACTTACTATTGCTTCTTGAATATTGCTGAAAGGGCTTCGTTTAGTTCAGGATATTTAAACTTATACCCGGCTGCTAAAGCTTTTTTCGGCAGAACCCTCTGACCTGTGAGCAGAACAGCGCCCAGCTCTCCGAGCGTTAATTTAACGACTAAACCCGGGACAGAAAGGCATGATGGTCTGTGCAGCGCTTTACCGAGGGCATTACTGAACTCTTTATTTGTAACAGGATTCGGAGCTGTTGCATTAAGAGGCCCTGAAACGGATGCGTTCTCCAAGGCATATTTAATGATACCGACCACATCATCCCTGTGAATCCACGAAAACCACTGCCTTCCGCTGCCTATGGGCCCTCCCACAAAGAACTTAAAGGGGACGATCATCTGTGCAAGCGCTCCCCCATCCGCCTCAAGAACTCCGCCTAATCTTACAGTGACCACACGCACGCCAAGGTCTTCGGCCTTTAATGCCTCTGCCTCCCATTTCACACAGACATCCGCAAGATAATCAGAAGCAGGCGGATCATCCTCTGTTACATATTCATCACCGTGGGGACCGTAGTACCCGATTGCAGATGCGCTTATCAGAACCTTTGGTTTACTGTCCGCCTGTTCGATCGATTGCACAAGGGCGCGGGTCGCATTAATGCGGCTTGAAAGAATGGACCTTTTCCGTTCTTCTGTCCAGCGCTTGGGGGCGATCGGCTCACCGGCAAGATTGATCACTGCATCAATTTTAGATATTACATCAGAGAGTATTAATTGTGGCGGATTCCATGTTATTACTTCTTCAGATCGAGACCCATGTCTTGAGGTCACAAAAATATTATGCGCCGAATTTTTCAATTCAGCGCATAATACCTTGCCTATAAATCCCAACCCGCCAGTAACGAGAATATTCATGGAATAATTATATCAGGGTCAACACAGCATGGATAGTGTCAATACTCATCCTTTTATCTGAAGAAAACGGCCCGTTGCATGGCATACGTTCAACAGCCCCTCATCATTCATTACTTTATATTTAAACTCGCACGAAAAACATGCAGACGTATGGCTCAAGCCTCTACAGCTCAGGCTGCCTTCCGGAAGTTCATCTGCTATGACCCAGCATATCCTTCCGCCATTACTGCCGCTGTTCAGGCCATCAGCAAAACTATCAGCAGCAACCGGACAGACACCGTAGTGTTCCGAATTGACACCGCCTTCTTCCCTGCCGCACTCCATAAATTCCCAGCAATTATACTTGCCCATACAAACCGTCTCCCTTACCAGATCAGGCGTCTCATTGCTTTACAATATTTGTTTAGTGTGTAAATTAACTATAACACCTTAAGGCAAGAAATTGTTTATAAAAAAACAGGGATAAAATGGGGATACAAATTAGTCAGTCTGAAAGGGACATGAGATAAGACTGGAGATTTGTTTTTTTATTAGACAAGTTCAGCTTCTTTCTAATATTCTGTCTGTGACAATTGACAGTTTCGAATGAGACACCCATCACATCTGCAATGTCTTTGCTTTGACGGCCCTCTTTTATAAGCTTGGCAACCATTATCTCCTTTGGGGTAAAGCCGATGAGCTGAGAAGAAAGCCGGCTGGAAAATGGAGAGACTATGTCCTTCAGATTAGACTCAAGAATATTGATATAGTTCAGAGCCGCAGGTTCATTATTTACCTTCTTCAGCTTTTCCATATACGGCAGGACCAGGGTCTTGATATTTGAGAGTATCTTTCCCTCAAGGTTTTTTCTGTCTTTTCCCCTGTGGTCCAGCAGCACCTTTAGCGCGGCATTAGCCTCTGTAAGATTATTTGCGTGCATACTTAATTCCTGTTTGGACATCCTCAGATCATGTTCCATATCCCTGCGTTCGCTTATGTCCCTGGCTACATGGATAAACCCCTTGATCTTATCATTGTCGTCAAACTGCGGAATTGCCCTTGTTTCAATGAACAGTCCAAGATGGGGATTGAATGCTTCAGAAACAACCGACTGCTTTGTTTTAAGACATGTTAATGCAGGGCAGCCTTTAACAGGGGCATCGGTCCCATGAAAATATTTGGAACATTTCACACCTCTTCGATCCAGGGCAGGCAGTCCGAGCACCTCCCTGGCTGCCTTGTTGGCCCTTATTATATTGCAGTTCTTATCATGGATCGTGATTATGTCCGGAATGGAATCAAAAGTACTTTCCCAGATCTGTTCAAATTCCCTGAGATTGTTCTCTATCTGCCTGCGCTTCGTAATGTCTCTGAAAATACCAAACACAACCTTTTTGCCGCCAAATATTGCTGTGCTGGCACTTATATCTACAGGAACTTTCTGACCGGATCCATGTACTACATAAATATCTTCGGAAATTGCATTGCCCTTCTCGATATGGTCGCGGAAGAGCTTTTTGTACTTTTCAGCTTGCTCGGGGGGATGCAGTCTTGATTGATGCATGCCTTTTATTTTTGAAACCGGAATACCTATCAGTTTTTCAGCAGGCTTATTCGCATCGACAATAACACCCGTTTCAGCATCCGCAACAAAGATGGCATCATTGGCTGTTTTAAAAAGATCGTGGTAAAGTTCGCTTAATTTCTTCAAAAAATCTCCCGCTCCTTAATTGATCTGTAACTATAAAAACAATAACTAACCAAGAGAAAATAAAGAAAGTCAACAAAAAAGGGAAATAGTCGATCAGCCTTTATGAAAATTATTCTGAAGTATCGAGGTCTGCTCTTTACGAAACGTCTCAAATTCTCCCCTGCCAATTGCATCACGCATTTTCCTGAAAAATTCCATAAAGAAGTGAAGGTTATGCATGGTGTTAAGTCTCATCGAGAGTATCTCGCGGCTCATGTATAAATGACGCAGATATGCACGCGAGTAATTTCTGCACGTAGGACATCCGCATTCAGGGTCAAGAGGACCGGTGTCATTTTTAAACTCTTCACGCTTAATGCTGATCCTGCCCTGACTGGTAAAAAGAGCTCCATTTCTGGCATTCCGCGTGGGCATCACACAGTCAAACATATCAGTACCTGCGGCAACCGCCTCAAGCACGTCCATCAGGTCGCCTATACCCATAAGGTAATGGGGCTTTTCTTCCGGCAGTAACGGCACCGCATAATTCAGCATCTCATACATTAATTCCTTAGGCTCTCCAACGCTCAGGCCGCCGAGCGCGTATCCGTCAAAATCCAGAGCTATCAATTCTTCGGCACTCTGCTTGCGAAGGTCCTTATACATACCCCCCTGCACAATACCGAAAAGGGCCTGGCCCTCATTCTTTGCTCCAAGACAGCGCTTCGCCCACGCTGTAGTAAGCTTAAGTGAATTAAGCGCATAATCTTTTTCTGCCGGATACGGGGTGCATTCATCAAAGACCATGGCTATATCAGAGCCGAGCGCGCCCTGTATCTCCATCGCAAGCTCAGGGGTCAGAAAGTGAAGGGAACCGTCAATGTGCGACCTGAACTCAACACCATTGTCCTTTATCTTCCTCAGCTTCGCAAGACTGAAGACCTGGAACCCGCCGCTGTCAGTAAGTATGGGGCCGTCCCAGTTCATGAACTTATGAAGCCCGCCTGCTGCCCTGACTATTTCATGCCCGGGTCTGAGGTAGAGATGATATGTATTTGAAAGGAGTATCTCGGTTCCAAGCCCATGCATTTCATCCGTACTCATCGCCTTAACCGTGGCGTTAGTACCAACAGGCATGAACGCGGGAGTGTTTATCACGCCCCGTTCTGTATGCACCTGCCCGAGCCGGGCGCTGCCGTCTTTTTTGGTTATATTAAATTGCACCTGGAATTTGATTTTTGGAATTTATTTGTATTTTGGTACTTGCCATTTGGAATTTATTTGTACTTTGGTGTTTGTGCTTTGGTATTTATTTGTTTATTACATTTTCTCAGGAGCGCTGACCCCGAGGATATTAAGTCCTTCCTCAAGGACCGTCCTCACGCCTTTGCAAAGAGACAGCCTTGCCAGCGTCAGGCTGTTGTCATCTACAATGACCTTGTGCTTGTAATAATATGAATGAAACACACCGGCAAGCTCCTGAAGATAATAAGTTATCCTGTGGGGTTCGCAGGCAATCGCCGCGCCCTCAAAGACCATCGGGTACTGGAGCATTTTCTTGATAAGAGCGAGTTCCTCAGACTCTTTTAACAGAGCTGAATTAAACTCTTTAACTTCAAGACCTTCGACTCCCTCAACATTTCTTTCAGCAGCCTGCCTGAAGAGACTCGATATCCTCGCAAAGGCATACTGTACATAAAAAACAGGATTCTCGGATGACTGCTCTTTTGCGAGGTCAAGGTCAAAATCCAGCTGACTGTCAGCCTTTCTCGTAAGAAAGATGAATTTTGTGATATCAGCCCCGACCTCGTCAATCACCTCTCTAAGTGTGACGAAGTTGCCCGACCTCTTTGACATCTGTACAGGCTCACCGTTGCGCAGAAGTGTCACCATCTGTATGAGTATCACTTTGAACTTGTCTTTAGGAAGTTCAAAGGCCTCAAGCACAGACCGTATCCTCGGGATATATCCGTGATGGTCCGCGCCCCATATATCTATTATTTCATCAAAACCCCTGTCGAGCTTGTCCTTGTGATAACAGATATCAGAGGCAAAATATGTAAATTCACCGTCATTTTTTTTAATGACCCTGTCCTTGTCATCCCCGAACCGCTCCGAGTTGAACCAGACAGCACCGTCCTTTTCATATATGAGTCCTTTTGCATCAAGCTCATCAAGGGCTGTCTTGACCTTGCCTTTTTCATGAAGCTCTTTTTCGCTCTGCCACCTGTCAAAGACAATGCCGAAATCCTTCAGGTCATTTTCAAGATTAGCGAGCATCTTTTTATACGCATATTCAGTTACAGGGTCGGCAATCTCTTCAAAGGTCTTATTCAGATACAGGTCACCGTCCCTGTCCTTAAGCTCCTGAGCTATCTCGCTAATATAATCTCCCTTGTATCCATTCTCCGGAAAAGGCAGGTCATTGCCGAGCAGCTGCTGGTAACGCGCAAAAACAGATTGACCGAGCAGCGCCACCTGAAGCCCGGCATCATTAACGTAGAATTCCTTCTGAACATCAAAACCAGCAGCCTCTAAAATATTACAGAGGGCATTTCCCACTGCAGCGCCCCTGCCATGCCCTATATGGAGCGGGCCGGTGGGGTTTGCGCTGACAAACTCAACCTGTATCTTCCTCTTTTTTCCTATATCTGCCCTTAAGACAGAATGCTTTTCATTCAGGATAACTTCAAGTTTTTTATGAAAAAACTCCTTTTTAAACCTGAAATTAATGAAACCCGGGCCGGCTATCTCGATCTTTTCGAAAAGACCGGTGTCCTGTTCTTCTATTTGAGCGACTATTTCCTCAGCAATCACACGCGGCGGCTTTTTCAGCAGTTTGGTAAGCCGCATGGAGACTGTGCAGGCAAGGTCCCCCATTGCCTCATTTCTGGGCACTTCCGCGTCAACAGGCGGTATTTCTTCAATATTCCATTGATCTTTAAGCGACTCAAGCGCATTTGTAACGGTTGTAATGATTTCCTGTTTCATGAACAATAAGTTTAAAGATACAATACATCTAAGTCAACTCAACACAAGCTGATTGCCTGATAACAATGCTTAATAACAGCCGCATAAACTTATCCGTTTATTGTAAAATAGATTCAATCTTTAAATTAAAGGGGGAAACCATGCCTATCCAGCAGGAACTTTTAGAAATACTTGCCTGTCCAAAGTGTAAGGGAGATGTGGTATTAAATGATTCTAAAAACGGGCTTATCTGCAGCAACTGCAAATTGCTTTATCATATTAAAGACGATATCCCGGTCATGCTTATTGACGAAGCAGAAAAAATATAGTTAATAATCTGCATTTTCCCTGTCTGAACTTATAGTGTTCTAATAAATTTTAATAGCAGGAATGTTATGAATAATTTATAATATTAAGAATTTCCGCAATACAAATTTATCAGCAGGATAATTGCCGAATGATGACAGCAAAAAAGACCATAAAGATATGCATTGCATCTCCCGGAGATATAATACTTGAGAGGAAGATCGTCCGTGAAGTATGCTCCGGTATTAATGACGGGATACTGCCGAACGATTACGGGGTGGAATTCAATGTCACAAAATGGGAAAATTCACTGCCCGCAGATACCACTTCCCAGGGGCTGATAAACAATCTTGCTGCTGAATACGATATATTTGTCTGTATATTCCATCAGAAAACAGCGACCTTCTCAGACCAGAAAGCTTCAGATGCAATGGCGGCATTTCTGTCAGCGTATGATTCCTGGAAATCTCTTGAAAAACCTTACATGCTTTTTTTCTTTAAATCAGACAATGCTTCTCCGGAAGAAAAACCCCAGTCAAAAACCGTACAGGCATTAAAAGAGAAGGTCAGGAATAATGACAATATTATATACAATGAATTCTCTGCTCCTTATGAGTTTTGTGAAAAGATCCATGACCGCCTTGAAAAATATGTTAGTTCCCTGCATTAACTTATCAATTTTCTTTCAACCCTGCTTCTTTAACAAAACCGGTCTTTAAACTCTTTGAAAGATACGAGCCTGTCAGCGCGTCAATATTTGCGGTAAGCTCCTGCAGTCTCAGTTTTCTGTCTATCTTTTCTCCCGCATCTGAACGCGGGGAGAGCAATATTTCTGTCTGCAGCCTCCTGCGCTCAAAATAAAGCCTTGTGAGCTCTCCCAGTATGTCCTCCCTTAACTGGACCATCAGCCTTGACCTGCTGTCTATTGAGGTCAGGTCATTGTTCCATATAAGGTCCCCAAGCTCCCATGTCAGAGATACTGACCATGCTGAATCGTCCCCTTCCGTAACATCATCATCCTTGTATTTTTCCTTTGTCGTACTGTAGAAGTATGTACTGCTCTGGTGGTCATTGCCGTCCTGGTACCCAAACCTCACATCAGGAAGGACCGCTTTTCTGGATGCAGACCTGCTCCAGCTCTTTATCTTATCCGGATCGACCCCGGCATATTCGATCGCTGCGTCACGGAGCTCCCCGATAGTGGGTTCTCCTGAAAATTTCTGCAGTGCTTCATCTGCATTAAGTCCAGCCAATGGAGCAGCTGCCTTAACGAGCCTGAATATCCCTTTACCTGTTGCCGTCCATACGTCCGAATCCGTACCAATGAGAGCGATCTGCCTCACATTATCTGAAAGAAGTCCGTTATAAAGCTCCGCCCATCTGCTGTCCGAACCGGAATACCTGAATACCCCGGCATTGGTGGCCGCATACAGCGTTGCATCAGGAGCCGCGCTAATACCCCTTATCTCACGACTTAAAAGTCCGGCTCCGGCCAATGCCTTCCAGCTGACCCCGCCATCCCTGCTGACCATGACCCTGCCTGATATTGCGGCATACAGAATATTGCTGTTCCAAGGATCAACCGCAACATCACTTATTTCGTGCCCTGCACTATCCTCTACATCTTCGCCTGTTCCACTTTCATACAGGTCTTCACTGTCACCTCTCCCATAATTAGTCCTGTATATAGAACTCCAATTTATTCCATTGTCCATGTTTTTGAACAAACCCCTGTTCGTAACAGCATAGAAACCGACAGGAGACTTATCGTCCGATAGAATTCTGCTCACTCCCGAACCAGCAGGAATACCGTCAGCTTTTTTCCAGTTCTCCCCATCATCATCTGTAAAAAAAAGCCCGTCCCCTGTCCCTGCATACAAAACACGTCCTGTATTTTCGAAGGCAGCAGAAAGAACATTGCGTTTATTTTCTCTTACACCGCTGAATATCTTTTTCCATTTTGTCCCTCCGTCATGGCTCCGGTAAAGCCCGTCACTGCTTGCCACACAGACATGCCCGGCACTGACAGGAGAAACAGCCAGTTCATTTATTGTTTTGGCAGATCCTCTTAATGAAAATACCTCGTTCCATGTTCTGCCCGCGTCTGAAGTCTTATAAACAACATTATCACTGCCCGCATAAACTTCTTCTGAACTGGAAATACTTCCTGCTATAAAATGCATGTCAGCCGCATTGATACCATGTCCGGCATTCACCCAGATCATTTTATTCATATCAGCAGCTGCATCAGTGCCCGTTACAATACATACAAAAAAACAGCACAAAAATATTAATACATTTTTTTTATTTAACACCATGTCCCCTTTTTATAAATGTAGATAAGAAATTCAGCGGATTACGCCATGCCCAAATTAAATTAGCAGATTTTTAGTGCGGAAGTATACTGTCAGGATTAACAGCTTTGTAGACGGTGGGCAGGGTCAGAGATATTCTTTTAAATATTTTCCGGTATATGATGCATCATGCAGGACGATCTCTTCAGGCGGGCCTTCTGCAACAATATTACCGCCTTCGCTCCCGCCTTCAGGCCCGACATCTATTATCCAGTCAGCGCTCTTAATAACATCCATGTTATGTTCGACAAGCAGTACCGTGTTGCCTGCTTCTACAAGGACATTAAGCATGGTAAGCAGTTTCTTTATGTCATCAGGATGCAGGCCGACAGTGGGTTCATCAAGTATGTATATATAATCCGTCCTGTTGAGAACGCCAAGTTCAGCACATACCTTCAGCCGCTGGGCCTCACCGCCCGAAAGGGTCGTAGCGGGCTGTCCCAGCCGTAAATAACCAAGCCCCACCGAAGACAGTAATTTCATTTTATTCACAATTGAAGCGGTCCTTGAAAAGAAATCGATCGCTTCGTCTACGGTGAGTTCCAGCACCTCGTATATATTTCTGCCGTTATACGTAACCGTCAGCACCTCAGGTTTATACCTCCGGCCCCTGCACTCTTCACATTTTATGTACAGGTCTTCAAAAAAATACATCTCAAGCTTCTGAAATCCTGCGCCCCCGCATGCCTCACACCGTCCGCCTTCCGTATTAAAGGAAAAGTGTCCGGGGCCGAAATTGAGCATTGATGCCTGGGGCTGAGCAGCGAATAATTTCCTTATCTGGTCAAAGGCCTTTATGTATGTCAGCGGGTTTGAGCGGGGGCTTTTTCCAATAGGCGCCTGGTCTATGATCCTTATGCCTTTTATGTGTTTAAGCCCTTTAACAGACCTGAAGGCAAGTGAATCATCGATCTCCGTCTTAAAGATCTTTGCAATTGCCTTATATATTGTCCCCTTCACGATAGTGCTTTTGCCGGAACCCGAAACACCCGTGACACAGGTCAATGTTTTCAAGGGAATGTTTATATCAATATTTTTGAGATTATTGCCTGTTGCCCCTTTTATGGAAAGTGTTTTACCGCTTCCCTTTCTTCTAGAATGCGGCAGAGGCAGCAGGTTGTTATTTTTCAGATATAATGCGGTAAGATTTTCTGTCTCAAGAAAGTCAGCCATGGGCCCTGAAAAAAGCACCCTGCCGCCTTTTTTACCCCCGCCCGGACCAAGCTCAACGATCCAGTCAGAAGCACTGATAATGCTCCTGTCATGTTCAACTGCAATGACCGTGTTGCCGTTAGCGGCAAAATCTTTCAGGATGTCCGCTACCTTATCAACATCCCTTTGATGAAGACCGACCGTCGGCTCATCCAGCACATATAGTGTTCCCGTGAGTTTTGATGCCAGCTGTTTTGAAAGGCTTATCCGCTGTGTCTCACCGCCGGAAAGCGTCCTGGTCTCCCTGCTCAAGGTTACATATCCAATCCCGACCCTTATCAATAATCCGAGCTTAAGCCTGATCTGCCGGAGTATCTCATCGGATATCTCCTCTTCATATTCGGAAAGCTTTATTCCTGAAAAGAAGTCATTAAGTTCATCAACCGGCATTTCTGCCAACTGCACAATATCAAATCCGCCCACCTTGAATGCACGCGCCTCAGGCCCAAGCCTTTTACCCCCGCACTTTATGCAGACCACGGGTTTGCGGTACCTGCTGAGAAGCACCCTCACATGCATTTTATACCGCTTGTTCTCAAGATCCGCAAAAAAATCATCCACCCCGTAAAAATCCTCTGAACCCTTAAATATAAGCTCCTTCGCCTCTTCAGGGAGGTCCTTATACGGTGTCTTAAGATCTATCTTGTGGGCTTTACCTGCCTTGGCAAACTGCTTATACCACCATGTTGCTGCCGGCTTGCTCCATGGATCAATGGCCCCCTCCTCAAGTGAAAGGTCTTTATCAGGGATGATCGTATCTTCAGAGTATTCAAGTGTATTACCGAACCCCTTGCACTCGGGACATGCCCCGAGGGGATGATTAAAAGAAAAAAGAATAGGCTGGGGCTTTGGTATCACAATATTACAATCATTACACCTGATATCCGAATGAAACCGCAGGAGCCTGTTTTGTTCAGGCGCGTCTCCCACAATTTCGATCTTTATACTGCCTTGCCCATACTCCCATGCTGTCTCTATGGAGTCGGAAAGTCGCGGCTCGTCCCTGACAATAAGCCTGTCCAGAATGACCTCATGCCCGGACCCTGCTTCACGCACCCTGTAAAAGCCCTTCCTCTGAAGCTCCTCAGGGGTATCATCCGAATCAAAGATTATCATCGCCTTTTCACCCGGATATTTTTCGACCAGTTCCCCGGCAACCGAAGACGGGGACCACTCTCTCAGCTTTTTGCCGCATTCAGGGCAGTGGGGAACCGCGATCTTTGCATAAAGAAGCCTCAGGTAATCATATATCTCGCTTGAAGTTCCGACCGTGGAGCGGGAGGTCTTTACCTGGTTACGCTGTTCAAGCGCGATAGCAGGTCTTATATTATGAATAGCCTCAACATCAGGCCGGTCGAGCTTTTCAAGAAAAAGTCTTGCATATGTTGAGAGCGACTCAATATACCTCCACTGCCCCTCTGCAAATATCGTATCGAAGGCCAGCGAGGACTTGCCCGAGCCGGACACACCTGTGACGGTAATGAATGTATTATGGGGAAGCCTCAGGTTTATGTTCCGGAGGTTGTTCTGTTTTGCCCCTTCAATTATAAGTTCGTCTTTGGACATCTTGATATTTTAACAGTATATGGAACAGGTTTGCTATAATCTGACATTAATTCAATAGTGATAATTGACCATGACAATCGGCCCCGTTCAAGAAAGATATTTGTGCAGGTGATGGGAGAGTAAAAAGAAATTACAAATAGCAATTCCCAAATAACAAATAAATTCCAATTTCCAATGATCGAAATTCGAAACGTTTGAGATTTGTAGTTTATTATTTATTTGTATTTTGGTGCTTGTAATTTGGAATTTAACACTTATCGTGTGATAAGTTCTTCAACCCCGAGATCAGGGGAAACGCTCAGCAGAATATAGACATTGTCTGTTAAGAGGATTATCCCGAATGCGATAAGCAGCAGACCGCTGACAAACTTGATAACCCTCATATATTTCTGGACAACCATGAAATGACTGAGGAATGTATTAATGGCAAGGGCGGTCGCCATAAAGGGAATGGCAAGCCCGAGGGAATATACAAGCAGGAGGTAAAACCCCTGAAGCGCTGAACCGGTTGTGCTGGCTATCATGAGAATGGTGCCGAGTATCGGCCCGATACAGGGTGTCCACCCGGCCCCGAATGTGAGCCCTACAATAAATGACCCGAAATAACCTCTCGGCTTTGACTTCAGGTGCACCCGCTTTTCACCGGAAAGCACTTTCAGATTCAGGACACCCATCACGTACAGACCCATCACAATGATAATTGTCCCGCCGATTATCCTGACCTGGTCATAATATGAAGAAAGGAATTTGCCGACATATGAAGACGAAACCCCGAGCAGGATAAAGACCACTGAAAAACCCAGAACAAAGGCAAAGGAATTGATCAGTGTAAGCTTTCTTATCCGGGCAGTATCGCCTTTCTTGAAATCTTCAAAAGATATTCCGGTGATAAAAGAAACATAAGAAGGAATAAGAGGAAGCACGCAGGGAGAAAGGAACGAGAGCACGCCTCCGAGAAAAGCTGTTATGTATCCGACCTCTGTCATGCGCTAAATTTTACAGGAAAAATGGGAATTAAGCTACTCTCAAGTGCGGAAGCGGGAAAGCGGGGACGTGGGAAAGTTTACTGATTATATGCGGCCGCAATCTTTTGTACTGCCTTTTATCTTCTCTATGGTATGCGGGATTACAGAGAGGATTACTGAGAGGTTCTCTTTTACTGCTTTCGGACTGCCCGGGAGGTTGATTATGAGGGACTCGCCCCTTACCCCTGCAACAGCCCTTGATATCATCGCAAACGGTGTCTTTTTGAGTCCTTCCATCCTCATTGCCTCAGCAATACCGGGAATCTCGTAATCAAGGACCTCTTTCGTGGCATCAGGGGTGACATCTCTTGGAGAGACACCTGTTCCGCCGGTGGTCAGGACAAGATCGGCCTTTTTGCATAATGCTATCAGCTTTTTCTTTATCTTTGCTTTTTCATCAGGAAGGATGTCACTGCTTATAATTTCAGCATTGATCTTTTTAACGAGCTTTTCAATGGACGGACCGCTAATGTCCTCACGCTCGCCTTTTGAGCCTTTGTCGCTTAATGTTAAAATGGCAACCTTTATCATTTATAAACCAAAGGGCAGACACAGGGGTCCTGCCCCTACAGGATATTTATTGTGTCGCCTGTTTTAATTGTGCCGCCTTTAATAACCTTTACAAATATACCTTCTCTGGGCATCACACAGTCGCCTGCCTGCTCATATATGGCACAGCGTGCGTGGCAGAGCTTGCCTATCTGGGAGACCTCAAGTTCGATATCGTCCCCTATCATCATCTTTGTCCCGATCGGAAGAACAGGAAGCTCAATACCCTCTGTTGTTATATTCTCCGCAAAGTCGCCGGGGCCCACGTCCAAACCCTTATCCGTCATCTTCTTAATGCTTTCTACAGCTAATAGACTCACCTGCCTGTGCCACTTTTCAGATGCGTGAGCATCATTCTCTATCCCGAAATTGTCTTTCAGCAATACAGAATCAACCGCCTTTTTCCTCATCCCTTTTTTTGGACTGATGTTGATAGAAATTATTTTTCCAGCCATGTTTTATCCCTCCATAATTTAAGAATTAGGTTAGAGGTACGGGGTTAGGG
>CBFDEG010000035.1:0-22326 GCA_965603765.1 uncultured bacterium
TACTTCAGGTGGTGAATCCATTTTTGGGAAACCCAAGCCTTCACTATAAAATTTCACTGATTTTTCTAAATCATTAACACCCAAAGTAATCATGCTGATTCTAGGCTTCATATACGCCCCCCTATTTTTGACACATAACGCAAGGATGAGTGATACGTGCCCTCGATAGCATTAACTGATTGGAAGCCTTTTTGAAAACCAAAAAACATCTCAAGCTCAAAAAGTGTCTTCTGGTACGTATTCACTCCAACCGATTGTTATAAGTTTCTTTTTATTATTCGTTCATCTACCAGTTATTAATTGTTGCCTTATCCTTGGTACGACAAACCAAACTCCAATGGGGAAAAACCATAATAAAATTATTGTGCCAAGATATTTTGTGAATTTGGGCGATTCTCCTTCTTCAATTGATACAAGGCCTTTTGAAATAAAATAATATCCATACACTAAGCCATACATAGCAAATAAATGAGGGCCCATATACAACAATGGATTCCCAGCTGTCATCATTGTAAAATAATAGTCAAACCACAGCAAATAGACATTTGCATAAATAAGTGTAAACACAAACCATCCAAATGAAAGCTTTGTGTCAGCAGGAAATCTTGTCTTGAGCTCATATCCTATACTGAAGTACCAAAGAATAATAAAAATACCTAAGACATCAATGAACGGAACTGCCAAGAAAACACCAGCCCATGATGAAGCCACAACAGTAAAAATCAACCATGTTGGCAAGCGTGATATTTTTTCAATTAATTCTTTCATTTTTTATTACTTATAACAATGATTAGGCGCAATATCCGTTTGTTAAAAATGTTGTAATAAAATTTATCATAAGTTAAAACATCGTATTTTGTAACTCTTCTAAAAATAAAGAAACTCAAAATATTGACATTCCACTTTGGTCTTTATTACTATGATAGACGCATTGCATATATCATTGTAAATTTGTCAATCGGGGGACATGGCATGAAAGAAATACCATTATCTAAATTTCAGGATTTTTTACGCTTGAAGAACCATGTCCATGAAAAGTATATCTCATTTTATGCGCATTGGGCAAGAAAATTCTTGGTTTATCTTGATAGAAATGAACCTATGCATCAGGATTTGTGTATTGAAAAGTATCTGGATTATCTAAAAGATCAGCAGAACATTTCAAACTGGCAGGTTCGTCAGGCGGATGAGTCTGTCAGGTTGTTTATTTATCATTTTCTTGATGGTGATCTGGCAGGGTATCATCCTAATGTTCAAGGATCTATAAAAAGAACGCTGGATATTTCAAGTATTATCAATGAAACCAGAAAAGTCATAAGGCTCAGACATTATTCATACAGAACAGAACAATCTTATATTGACTGGATAAAGAGATTTTCCAGCTATGTTGAAAAGACGAATAAAAAAGATCTTCTAAATAAAGGATTTGACACAGATGATGTCAGGAATTACTTGAGTTATCTTGCATTGAAAAAAAGAGTAGCTGCATCTACTCAGAACCAGGCATTCAATGCACTATTATTTCTTTTTCGAAATGTCTTGCATAAAGATTTCGGTGACTTGCGTAAAACTGTACGGGCAAAGCGTGGGCAGAGATTGCCAGTAGTTTTATCTGTTGAGGAGGTCGGTAAATTGTTGCAACATGTCAAAGGAGCCAATCTTTTGGTACTTCAGTTACTCTATGGATCAGGGCTGCGTCTCATGGAGGCAGTCCGGTTAAGGGTGAAAGATATTGATTTTGGTTCTGATCTATTATTTGTCAGAGATGGAAAAGGTGGCAAAGACAGAACGACTGTTTTACCTGATGCAGTGAAAAAACCATTAAGGCTGCATTTTGAAAAAGTAAGGTCATTGCATGAAAAAGATCTGACGGGAGGGTATGGCGAGGTCAATTTGCCTGATGCACTTGAACGCAAATATCCAAATGCCCCAAAGCAGTGGCACTGGCAGTATGTATTTCCATCTTTAAAGTTATCGGCTGATCCACGAAGTGGTAAGATAATGCGTCATCATATTCATTCAAAGACTATTCAAAGCTCTTTAAAAAATGCAGTTAAAAAAGCTGATATTGCAAAACATGTATCTGTCCATACCCTCAGGCATAGCTTCGCAACCCATCTTCTCATGAGTGGAGTTAATATAAGGGAAATACAGCAGCTGCTCGGGCATAAGAATGTTGAAACTACGATGATATATACTCATGTTTTGAGAGATGTAGCAAAAGTCCCGCAAAGCCCGCTTGATGCTTTATGATTGTTTAAAAGACAGGTGAGAGCTGGAATGCGGAAGTGCTGAAGTCTTGAAGAATTCCTGAAATTTGTAATGCAGGGCATGACTGGTATAACATAAAACCCGACCGCAGTTCATTAATTATAGGAGTTGATCAGTGAAAATCCTGGCGCATATTTACGAGGCACATAAAAAAGAATTTCTCTGCAGGATCGACAGCGAAAATAAAACCGTTTCAGCTTCTGCGAAACGGACTGTTTTAAAAAGCAATCAGCTCGTGGCAGGCGACAAGGTCCTTTTAGAAAAAAACGGCGATGATTATCAGGTCGTGGAGCTTGTTGACAGGATGAACGAGATCTTCCGGATGAATATTCGGGAGAGGAAAAAAAGAGTGACTGCTGCAAATTGTGATCTTGTGGTCATTGCCACAAGTGTTTCAAGGCCGCTGTACAAGCAGGGTGTTATTGATAGATTTACCACCAGGATTTTTCAGTGGGATGTGCCGGCGATAGTTGTTTTCAATAAGATGGATGAATTTCAAAATAACTTTGATATTGATTTTGAGATGCGGAGATTTGAAAATCTCGGGATCGAATGTTTCGAAGTTTCTGCGGAGCATCCTGAAACCCCATCCAGATTCGGCAGAGGAGCCTTCAAGGACCTCAAGGAAAAACTTCTTGAAACTCAGTCAATAATTCTTGGCCAATCCGGAGTAGGAAAGAGCAAGCTGGTCACCGCCCTTAGCGACAAGAAGGTGAAATTGGCAAGTTACGAGATCGGAAAAGGCGGCAAAGGGACCCACACCACGACCTGGTCGGAAATGATCGATTGTGGAATATTCAGGATCATAGATTCTCCCGGCATCCGGTCATTTTCTCTGGATGATATTTCCCCGGAGGAGCTGATCGATTTCTTTCCTGACCTTCTTCCCATAACTCTGACCTGCAAGTTCAATAATTGCCAGCATGAATCATCGAGCAAAGGGTGCGCCTTTTACGGAGAGGATATTGACCCTGAAAAAGCTGATATTATTGCATCCAGACTTGCGTCTTACAGGAAGATACTGGAGGAGATCAGCGCAACCCCGGTATGGCAGAAGAGGGGCTGACAATAATAAACACCAAATGACAAATCTTAAATAACAAATAAATCACAAGCTCCAACTCTCAAATGTGTTAGTTGTTTGGGTCATTGTCTGTTTGGTATTTGGAGCTTATTTGTATTTTGGAATTTGTTATTTGGGATTTCTGTTTTCGAATGCGGATCTCCTCTTCACCGAACTTTACGATATCGCCTGAGAAGATCTGTTTTCGTTTTCTGGTCTCTACCTCTCCATTTACCAAAACCAGACCTTCAGCGATCACAGCCTTCGCTTCACCGCCGCTTGATGCCATGCCGTCCAGCTTCAGGAGTTTATAAAGCTCAATGGGTTCCCTTGAAACTTCAACTTCTCTCATTTTATAGTTGCCTCATTATGCATTTCTTACACACTTAGTTAATAATTTATCCAGTTGGTTCGCAAAATCGTTCCGATTTTTTTGGTTTAGCGCCGGTGGGCCGCCTGTATCTATTCCACTGCCTCTCAGGGTATCCATGAAATCTCTCATATTTAAACGCTCTCTGATATTTTCCGCATCATACAGTTCTCCACGGGGAGAAAGTGCATAACATTCTTTTTCAACTACTTCCGCTGCCAGGGGAATATCACTTGTGATCACAAGGTCACCGATACTGAGCCTCTTGACGATCTCTTTGTCAGCGACATCAAGACCGGATGCTACCTGAAGCATTGTAATGCAGGGCGATGCTGGTATGCGCATGGGTTGATTAGCCACAAGCGTCAGTTCCACCCCTGTACTCTCTGCCGCCTTAAATAAAATATTTTTGATCACCACCGGACACGCATCTGCGTCTATCCATATTTTCATTTTATACCTTTTCTGTTTAGCAGGGACATGGCGCGCCATGTCCCTACATTTTAAATATCTTCGGTTTTAATATCAACATCATCAATATCCCCGCAAGGCAGAAGCACGCGCTTATGAAGAGAGCGTGTTGGGTGCCGATGTAGTGGGCGAGGGTGCCTACGGTGAAGTTGCCGAGCGGGGCCATGCCGAGGAACATGGTGGCGAAGGCGCTCATGACCCTTCCTCTCAGTTCATCAGGTACCGCTAATTGTATGATGGTGTTGCCTGTTGCGATCTGATTGATGGCCCCGAACCCTAAGAAGTACAGGGACAGATAGGAGATCCATACGGTCTCTGAAACTGAAAATACGAGCAGGGCCACTGAAAAGACAACACCTGCTGCTGCCATCAGCATGCCCTTTCGTGTGTTGTCGCCCCTTAACGCAAGCCCCACTGCTCCTGTGAACGCGCCTGCTCCGGCGCATCCCATTAACATGCCGAGTCCTCTCTCGCCTGTATGCAGGATATCTCTTGCGTATACCGGGATGAATGAAATATACGGGAACCCGAAAAAGCTTATGATGCCGACTGATATCAGCAGTATTTTTATGTCTGAATTATGCAGTAAATATGAGATGCCCTCTTTGAACTCCTTTAACGCGCTTTTTCTGGGCATCGGTTCTTTGCTGGCTTCAGGAAAACGCATCTTGAGAAGAGCGACAATGATCGCAATGAAGCTGAATGTGTTTATGAAAAAGCATGAGGCCATGCCGAGCGGGCCCATTATGAACCCAGCTATTGCCGGGCCGAGCATTCTTGCGGCGTGGAACGCGGAGGAGTTCAGGGCAATGGCATTGAGCAGGACCTTTTTCTCAACCAGGTCCATGAGAAAGGCCTGTCTTGTAGGTATCTCGATGGAATGGACTGTTCCTATCATGAAAGCCAGTATCAGGACATGCCATACCTTGACCGTATCGGTTACAACAAGAATTGCGAGTGTGAGGGAGAGGAACATGAGCGTTGTATGCGCTATGAGCATGATCTTTTTCTTGGGATGCCTGTCTGCCATTACCCCGCCTGCAAGCGTGAAGAGAAGTATGGGAGCTGAAAAGGCAGTTCCCGCAAGCCCGAGATAAAAAGGCGAGTTTGTCAGTTCAAAGACGAGCCACCCCTGCGCAGCCTGATGCATCCATGTTCCTGTGAGAGATATAAGCTGTCCGAACCAGAAGAGTCTGAAGTTTCTGTATCTAAGGGCCGAAAAGGCGCTGTGTGTTTCCATGCTCAGTAATAATAACACATAAATAATTATGAATTAAGAATTAAGAATTAAGAATCTCAACTACGAAAACACCCATATTTAAATTTTTATTTGTCATTAATTATCCGTTATCACCTATCCGTAATTCTTAATTCGTAATTCATAATTGTTAATTAGAAGTTGTTATTGTGGTATAATTTTATCCGTGATAACTGTCAGGAAAATAAGATTTTTTGTGGTTCTTTTTTTTGCATTTGCATTGCCTGCCTGCCAGCAGGGACCGCATGAACAGCCTGTTGCAGGGAAGCTCAGGGTTGTCACAACTATTGCCCCGCTTTACAGCTTTACCAAAAACATTGCCGGTGATGCTGATGTTGAAAATCTTCTGCCGTCCAATGCGGAGCCTCATGATTATGCATTGACCCCGAAAGATGCTAAGAAAGTCGCGGACGCTGATATCATCTTTAAAAACGGCATTAATCTCGAAACATGGCTGGATAGATTGATGTATGAATCCAAAGAGCAGGTTGTTGTTGACACGAGCAGGGGGATCGATGTTATTGATGATAATCCGCATATATGGCTTTCTCCAAAGAACGCCATGGTCCAGGTGCGAAACATAAGGGACGCTCTCATGAAGGCCGACCCCGCGAACAGTGAGACGTATAAGGAGAATGCCGCTGCATATATCAAGCGTCTTGAGGCGCTTGATCATGATATAAAGGATGCAGTCGTGTTACTGAAAAGCAGGAAATTCGTGTCACAGCATGCCGCGTTCCTCTATTTTGCGAGGGACTATGGCCTGGTACAGACGGCTGTCATTCAGGAGACACCGGAGGTCGAACCATCCCCTGGCCATATTATAGATGTGATGAATATAATAAAGGCTGAAGATATAAAGTTTCTTTTTTCAGGGCAGGGTGGGAGTCACAAGGTCATGAGGAGTATTGCTTCGGATCTTGGTCTGAATATCTATCCGCTTGATACTCTTGAGGCAGGGGCTTTTTCAAAGGCATGGTATGAGGATAGTATGAGAAAGAACATCGCTGTGATCGTTAAGGCTTTTAATGAATAGTGTGAAGGCATTATCTGTTGAGAACCTTTGTGTTAAGGTGAACGGACGTCACTTGATCGAGAATATAACCTTCTCGATCGAGGAGGGTAAAATAGTTGCCATTATCGGTCCGAACGGGGCAGGCAAGACCACATTGATAAAGGCCATCCTCGGGCTTATTCCCTATTCACCCGGTTCAGTATCTGTATTTGGAAGACCATTTGAACAGAGCGGTCCGGACATGAAGATAGGGTATGTCCCGCAGCGGCTTGAGTTTGACAGGACGTTTCCGCTGACTGTCACAGAACTGCTTGGTTTCAGTATCCCGCCTCTCTATTCATTCCGCCTGCTCAGGATCGGGCATGAAAAGGAACGTATCGAGAAGCTGCTTGATATTGTCGGTGCAAAGGAACTTGCGTGCAGGAGTGTCGGCAGTCTTTCAGGCGGAGAGCTTCAGCGGGTTATGATAGCAAAGGCCATTATAAATGATCCTAAAATACTGTTTCTTGACGAACCTGCCTCTGGTGTGGATATTGAGGGGCAGGAAAGGTTCTATGACCTGGTCAGGCGGCTGAATAAAGAAAAGGGGCTGACCGTTGTTCTTATCTCCCATGATCTTAATGTGGTTTACCGCTTTGCGGATGATGTCCTCTGTATGAACCGCAAGCTGGTCTGTACCGGCAAACCGGAGGATGCATTGACGGACGAGGTCATTAAGAGCGTTTACGGTGAGATGATGGGCGCATATATACACAGCTGCCATGAACATGATTAACGAATTTTTGACATATCCGTTTATACAGAGGGCGTTGATCGCCTCGATAATGGTCGGGATCATCTGTCCGTTTATCGGGAATTTTGTTGTGCTCCGGAGAATGTCTTTTTTCTCGGACGCAATATCGCATTCCGCTTTTGCGGGTATTGCAGTGGGCGCGCTTCTCGGCATAGACCTTTCACTGTCATCTGTTGCGGTAGCAGTGCTGATCGCGCTGCTTGTCGCATTCCTGTCTGAAAAGACCACACTGTCGCATGACACTGTTATCGGTGTTGCGTTTTCAGGTGCGATCGCTTCAGGAATGCTTGTTATGGGAATGCTCAAGGGCTACAGGGTTGATCTCTTTACCTTTTTATTCGGGGATATACTTGCTATAACTCAAACGGATATTTTATTGCTGTTTATCATCAGTGTTCTGGCTGTTACAACGTTCCTCTACTTTTTGAAACCGTTGCTTCAGATTACTTTTAATGGTGATCTTGCAAGGGTGGAGGGGGTCAATGTCAGGTTTTTTGAGTATATGCTCTTTTTTATGATCGCAGTCGTTATCACTGTAAGTCTGAAGATAGTCGGGATGATACTTGTGACATCGCTTATGATAGTGCCTGCTGCTGCGGCAAAGAACATTGCATCGAGCATGAAACAGCTTTTTATGTTTTCGTCTGTATTCGGTCTTGTTTCAGGCGTTGCCGGACTGCTCGGGTCATTATACCTGAACACTGCATCCGGCCCGACAATAGTGCTTGCAGGAATTGCGATATTCTTTATAACAATGTTTGTCGGGAGAAAAAAGAACTAAGTTCTTTTGCTCTCTTTATTTTCATGCATCTTCGCATCCGCGATCGACATCATCTCATTTATGCTGACCGGATTGGAAGGGTCGCAAAATGATGTCCCGAAACTGAGTGATAATCTTAACAGACCTGTTTTGTTGGTATTGTATTCCTCAAGGTTGCTTTTCAAACGTGTAATTATCATATTTTCGGTGTCCCTTGAAGATACAAGTGTTGAAACAGCGAACTCATCTCCTCCGGTCCTTGCAAGGACATCTGCCTCACGGAATGTCTTTCTGAGAATGTCGGCGATGTCGTTTAAGATGCGGTCGCCTGTTTCCTTGCCGTGTTCTTCGTTGATCTTGTGCATTCCGTCAATGCCGGAGTAGAGGATAAGTATCTCCTGTTTTTCTCTGCTTGCGGTTTTTTTCTGCAGCTCGGTCATGCTGAGGAACGTGTGCAGGTTGTATAGCCCGGTCACCTGGTCCTTGGCGCTTATGTACTGGAGAAGTTCGTCAGCATTCTTGCGTTCGGTAATATCAAAGGCTGTCCCCTGAGTTCCTATTACAATGCCTTCATTGTCATAAAGCGGTATCATGTTAAGGGCGAGGTCCACTTTGGTTCCGTCCTTTGCGTATAAAACGGTTTCATGGCCGATTATTGATTCACCTATGAGGCAGTTCCTGAATTCTGTGGTGTAATACTCTGCGATCTCAGGGACCTGAAAATCTGAAAAAGGCTTTCCTGTCATCTCCTCGATCTTGTAACCATAGCTTCTTTCCCATGCAGGATTAAGGAACGTGAATCTGCCTTCGGTGTTGGTACGCCATATAAGGGTGTTTGTTGATACGACTATGTCCTGGTAAATTTTGTCACTGCCGGAGGCTGCGTCATGTGCAGAATTTTTCATTATATTTCTCCTGTAATATTATATTTTCTCTATATTAAAATTGTTATTAAAGTATGTATTCAGTAAAGAATAGAACTGATATAACTTCATCGGATGATCAGACTGAAAACTTTAGTTTTTTTTAAAAAAGTAAAAATATTTTCAGAGTCCCCTCCCTCAACTAACTGTAAATAAAAGAAAATTAAATCCAGATAGTATTAATGCAACTGCCAGAAATAGGCAATAATTCCTGTTATTATGAAATTTGTATCTATTACAGCTTCAAATATTTTAATTGTCTGGTTCCTGCGTTTTTGAAAAATATAGAAACATCCAAGCATGAACACAGGTGAAAATACCAGGTAATATCCAAGTGTCTTGATAAGTCCGAACATTGCGGATGTACATAGAAAGAATCCTGCAATAATGGAAAGCACCAGGAGCATTTTTTGTGTGTTTTCTGAACCTATAAGAATTGGAATGGTCTCTCTGCCGACTATCCTGTCACCTTCAATGCTCACTGTATCGAATATAAGAGACCTGATAAATACTGTAAGGGTAACAAATATGAAAATGGATACAGACTCATATGAAAAGGCCAGCTTATGGCTGATAAAGGGTATCAGCACGATCACCCATGCCCAGGCCAGTGAGACCAGAATGTCCTTTGAACCCGGAATATCTTTGAGACGTTTATACTTGATATAAGGCTGCAGTTTTTTGGGTACTATTCTAATGCTGTATATCAGCCCCATCATGTAAGAAAATAAGAGCAGGATGAAATCCGTAATGCCCAGCAGGTATGACAGGTATAGTGCTATCAGAGAGGCACCGATAGCTGATATGAGCAGGACTTTCCCGTAATCGCTGAAAAATCTTGTACGGGTCGGATCGAAAAATTCGTCTTTCATTTTTTCATTGTACCTGTTGAACACATGTACGGCGAACACGTACAGAAAGGTTATGGCCAGTATTGTGGCAGAGGGCTTTATGTCCTGAAATATCAGGCTTGTGTAGCACATGCAGACAGCGCCGAGACTCAGGAACAGGGAGCTTTCGAGCATGAAGTCACCTATGGTCCCTAATACTCTGAACATCCCGCTTTCCTGTTGCTTGAGGAGATAATTCGTCTTGTCTATTACTTTATTTATTACCCAGTTAGGGGTGGAGGCGCCTGCCATTACCCCTACGTTCTCGTATTTTTCCAATCCCAGGTCATCGAGTTCATTTTCATCTTCTATATGGAATGAAGGTGTTCCGGTAGCAAGAGATATTTCATAGAGCCGTCTTGTGTTAGCGCTGTTCTTTCCGCCTACAATGATCATTGCATCAACTTCTCCCGCAAGTTCGGTGACCTCTTTCTGTCGCATGTTAGTTGAGTCGCAGATCGTATCGAACACCTTGCTGTCAGGCACCTTTGCCTTTATCCGGCCGACTATTTCATCAAAGGTCTTCCGGTCCTGCGTGGTCTGAGCTATGACGCATGCGCTTTCTATTTCCGGCAGGGCATCAACATCAGCCGTGTTTTCTATTACAAAACCGTTCTCACCTGCAAAACCGAGCAGGCCGTTTACCTCTGCATGCCCTTTGTCACCGATTATCAGGGCTTGTCTTCCCTTCCGGGTCTCCCGTTTGATAATGGCCTGGGCCCTTGCAACATGGGGACATGTCGCGTCACACAGCGTGTTGCCGGCTCTTTTGATCTCCCTGCGTTCTTCCGGGGTGATCCCATGCGCCCTTATTATCACTGTTGCATCAGTGACCGGTTCATCACCGAGCACCTCCACCCCTTTTTGTTTCAGCATCTCTATTGCCTGGGGATTATGAACAAGAGGGCCGTGGGTGTACAGCTTACCCTTCTGTTTGTTGGCCGCATCGAGCACAATATTCATTGCGCGGCGCACGCCCATGCAGAAACCGGCGGTTTTGGCGAGTTTGACCTTCAATTAATTATCTCCATTGATCTTATTTGATGAGCTTCAGCATCTCTTTGAACTCGTTGGTGCCTGCGCGTTTGAGTATCTGGAAGATGATGGTTTCTGTTGAGGTGATGACAGCTCCGGCTTTTTCCATGAGGTTAAGGGCCGTAAGCCAGTTCTCTTCCGTCCTTGAATCAACTGCGTCCCTCGGAACATGAACAATGTACCCTTTTTCAATAAGGCTGACGCATGTCTGGAATACGCATATATGGGACTCTATACCTGTGAGTATAATGTTAATTATATCGTTTGATTTCAGCTGTTCCATAAAAGGGTCAAGGGAACAGCAGTCAAAATCGAGCTTCTCTATGGGGGCGTAAGATGGAAGGATATCTTTTATTTCCGGTATGGTAGGGCCTATCCTTGCAGGGTTCTGTTCGGTAAGGACCACCGGCATATCAAATAAGCGGGCAAGGTGTACCAGTTTTACGGCATTGCCGGCAACGCGTTCCTTCTTTCCCATTGCAGGCAGGAGCTTTGTCTGTATGTCCACCACGACAAGTCCGGTCTTTTCTTTATTAAGCAATTTAATAGACATGCTATAAATTTTATTGGAGAGGCTGATTTAATGTCAAGTTTGTGTGAATGTGCCAATAGGTCTTTTTTTTCAAAATTGTTCTGGATACCTTGATCGCAATTTAAAACAATCTTTCACTGAAACCAGATATCCAAAGCCATATGCATACAATTGAAATATTCATCCAATTAGAATTTTGAAAAAAAGAGACCTATTGGCACAGATAGCTGTATATTGCTTATTTGCCGTATTTAAGACACATGCCTTCAATGAATACCTGTAATTCATCAGGAGGGAGAAGTCTGTCCGGCAGGTCGGCCCCGAGCATGATAGCTGTATCTATTTTTCTGAAAAGCTCCTGAACGGCGTAGCTTATGATCTCTTTCGATAATGAGTCCGTGGAGTTCTCTATCAGGAGCTGTTCCTTGTACCAGCCTGTTTTGGGCGGGACAATGCCTGTGCAGGTGTCGCCTTTGATCGCTTTTGGTGCTGCCCCGCTTTCAAGCGCCAGTTTCCTGACCCCGAGATTAACAAGCTGAAGCCCGCGCATTGCGGGGTTTGCCATTGGACGGTGTCTGCCTTTTGTTATAGGCAGAAAGCGGTAGAGGTCAACTCCGGAGCAATATAATAAAGTGTTGTTGTCCTTGTTCTTAAAGGGTCGTAACACAAAATAGAGAAATTCATTAATGTATTCGTGAGATGTACCGGTAGTCATATGTATGGTATTTAATATGCAGGATAATTTACCTGCTTTGCAAGTAATTTAAAAGCCCCCTGCAGCATAAACCGCAGGGGGCTTGTATGGTTGAACGTTAGCCTATTTTGTATCTTCCCTTGATGATACTGTCAACAACTGAAGGGTCGGCAAGTGTTGATGTGTCGCCGATCTCCTTTTCATTGAGTTCGATGATCTTCCTGAGGATCCTCCGCATTATCTTTCCGCTTCTTGTTTTGGGAAGTCCGTCAACGAACTGTATGGCATCAGGGTTTGCAATAGGCCCTATGTCCTTTCTTATCTGTGCAACGAGTTCTTTAATGAGAACATCGCTTTCGTTAAAGCCGGTGTTCAGTATGACAAAGGCATATATGCCCTGACCTTTGATCTCATGCGGGAAACCTACAACTGCTGCCTCTGACACTGAAGAATGGGCAACGAGCGCGCTTTCTATCTCTGCTGTGCCGAGCCTGTGTCCTGAAACATTGATAACATCATCAATTCGTCCGAGCAGGTGATAGTCGCCCTGTTTATCGAAATGCGCTCCGTCGCCGCTGAAGTAGGTGCCCTTGAACTGTGAAAAGTATGTTTCCTTGTAACGCTTCTTGTCGCCGTATATGGTCCTTGCTATTCCCGGCCATGCTTTTTTGATCAGTAGAGAGCCTTCTTCGCCTGTTCTGGCCTTTGTCCCGTCCGACTTGACTATCTCGGGTTCCACTCCGAAGAAAGGTCTTCCTGCAAACCCGGGCTTCATGGGTACAGCGCCAGGCAGGGATGATATGATTATTCCGCCTGTCTCTGTCTGCCACCAGGTATCTACGATCGGACATTTTTCTCTTCCGATATATTTGTTGTACCACAGCCAGGCTTCCGGGTTTATCGGTTCGCCTACGGTGCCGAGAAGCCTCAGACTGCTCAAGTCCCTTGTCTTTGTCCATTGCGGGCCTTCCTTTGCAAGTGCCCTGATAACGGTCGGTGCTGTGTAGAAGATATTTACCCTGTATTTTTCGACTATCTCCCAGAACCTGTCCGGCTGGGGATATGAAGGCACGCCCTCGAACATTATGCTGGTTGCGCCGTTGCAGAGCGGGCCGTAGACGATATAGGAGTGGCCGGTTATCCAGCCGATGTCAGCTGTGCACCAGTATGTGTCCTCTTCATGATAATCAAAGATATATTTGAAAGTGGTTGTTGTCTGGAGCAGGTATCCGGCTGTTGTATGGAGCAGGCCCTTCGGCTTTCCGGTGCTCCCGCTTGTATAAAGGATGAAAAGAGGGTCTTCGGCATCCATCTCAACGGGCTTGCATACCGAGGTTATGCTTTTGTCCTTCAGTTCTTCCTCAGCAAAGAAGTCCCTGCCTTTTTTCATTACGACCTCACTGTTGGTTCTCTTGTACACAAGACATTTTGTGACCGAAGGAGTGTCCTCCATAGCAATGTCCGCGTTCTTTTTGAGCGGTATGGACTTGCCTGCCCTGTATGAACCGTCAGAGGTTATGACAAGCTTGGCCTTGCAGTCATTGATACGGTCTTTAAGTGCAGTAGCGCTGAAGCCGCCGAAGACTATGCTGTGTATCGCGCCTATGCGTGTACATGCAAGCATGCCGATCGCAAGTTCGGGTATCATTGGGAGGTAGAAGACCACCCTGTCGCCTTTTTTGATGCCTGATTTTTTCAGGAGATTTGCAAATTTGCATACTTCACGGTGGAGGTCCTGATATGTATAGGTCCTGCTTTCACCGTTCTCGGCCTCCCATATTATTGCGGCCTTGTTCTTTCTGTGAGTGGTCAGGTGTCTGTCGAGACAGTTGTATGAAACATTCAGCTTGCCGCCCTTGAACCATTTTGTGTCAGGCTTGTTAAAGTCCCTTTCCACGACCTTGTCCCATTTCTTGAACCAGTGAAGATGCTCCTTTGCCATGTCAGCCCAGAATCCGTCAGGATCTTCCACTGACCTGTTGTAGAGTTCTTCGTACGCTTTTTTAGAGCCTACATGTGCGTTCTTTGAGAATTCCTTTGACGGCGGAAATGTCTTCTGTTTCGGTGCTGATTTTTTCTTAGCCATTACTCCTCCTTATAAATGTGTATTGTTTATTAATTAAATCATTTTTATTATTTTAAGATAGATTATGTATATCAGCCATATGCGATATCTATCGGTATATTTATAAAATACCTTGAAAAAGAACTCATAAATTAATATATAAAATCATTGTTATTACATCATACATAATTTTAGAGTAAACAGGAAGTGGAATTTTAACTGACACAGCTTGAACGGGAAAAGGGAATATGAAAAGTAAACAGAAAGGGCCGTTTGTTCCTGCTGACAGGGCCGGTACAATAAGAAAAATGATCATAGCGGCAATTAGAGGACGGCAGATGACAGCTATGGACATTTCCGCAATGGTCAGTATTTCTGAGAAAGATGTGTATGGACATCTTGGTCATATACAGAGGTCAATAAAGAAAAAAGAAGGTGTATTTGTTGTGGTTCCTGCAGAATGCAAAAAGTGCGGTTTTAAATTCACTAAAAGGGAGAAGCTTAAAAGGCCGGGCAAGTGTCCTATATGTCACGGTGAGTCATTGAGCGTGCCTGTATTTTTAATAAAATAGAGCTGATATAAAGTAGAGCAGGAAGAATTGGATTATTCCGTGGCGGGCTTTGCGGCTTTTTCCTGAACATCACCCTGTCCGGGGACTGCGGGTTTTTCCTGAAGCGGGCCGGTTGCCGCCGGTATTGCAGGGGCTTCTGCTACAGGTACAGAAGACATGACAGAACCTTTTTTCATAGTGATGACAGCCAGTACCAGTGAAGTTATCATGAACGCAATGGCAGCTCCTGTTGTGAGCTTGTTCATGAATGTCGCAGCGCCTCTGCTTCCAAACAGGGTCTGGCTTGAGCCCCCGAATGCAGCGCCCATCTCAGCGCCTTTACTGCTCTGTATCAGAATTATAAAGATAAGAGAGAGACATACGATTATGTGAAGTACGAGTATTGTGGTATACATGTTTTTATAAATTATTCCCTGTTATGCTTATTTTTTAGAGGCCCCTTCTACAAGCTTGGCAAAACTGTCAGGTTTGAGGCTTGCCCCGCCGACAAGAGCGCCGTCGATCTCGGACTGAGACATAAGTTCTACAACATTGTCAGGTTTAACACTGCCGCCGTACTGTATCCGTACGCTGTCAGCGCCTTCTTTGTTCTTCCTCAGCCATTCACGTATAAATGTATGGGTTTCGTTTGCCTGCTCTTTTGTAGCAGTCTTTCCGGTGCCTATGGCCCATATCGGCTCATATGCTATTGTTATCCCGTCAAGGGACATATCTTTCAGTGAACCGGCAAGCTGGCTGCCGAGCACTTCGAATGTTTTATCAGATTCTCTTTGTTCAAGTGATTCGCCTATGCATAAAATTACATCAAGGCCGTTCTCTCTTGCAATCCGGACCTTTTTGTTTACAACCTCATCTGTTTCGGAAAAATATTCTCTTCTTTCCGAGTGTCCGATAATTACGGATGAGCAACCTGCTGAAAGGAGCATCTTCGGTGATACCTCACCTGTAAATGCTCCGCTTTCTTCATGATATACATTCTGTGCTGCAAGGATAACATTTGATCCTTTGAGCAGTTTCGCTGCCGCGCTTAAGGATGTCAAAGGCGGTGCGATCAGAATGTCTACGTCATTGATGTCTTTTACCATGGGGAGGAAGGCATTAATGAACTCCTCGGTATCCTCAATGGTCTTGGTCATTTTCCAGTTGGCTGCTATTAGTGGTTTTCTCATAGTTGATAATTTTATTTAATTTCTATGGTTAAAGTCAAGTATGAAAGAGTTTAAGCTCTCTTCCTTCCTATTGAATGATATTTAAATCCCATTTTTATTAACTTTTCAGCGTCGTATATGTTCCGGAGGTCAAAGAAGAAATGGTCTTTGACAAGTTTCTTGATCTTAACGAGGTCAAGATTTCTGAACTGGTTCCACTCTGTGACTATCACTACGGCATTGGCGCCCTTTACGGCATCATATGCGTCCTTGCAGAATTTGACCTTTGATACCATATCTTTTGCGTCATCCATTGCAACAGGGTCGTAGGCCCTGATCTTTGCGCCTTCTTTCTGGAGTTTTTTAATGATCTCCAGTGATGGGGCGTCTCTCATGTCATTGGTCTCAGGTTTGAACGAAAGTCCCAGGATCGCAACTGTTTTATCTTTTATTTTGCCGATAGTTTTTACTATCCTGTCAGCTGTTTTTGTTTTCTGGAATTTGTTCGCCTTGATTGTCGCATCTATGAGCCCGAGCTTTACATTGTTGTCTTTTCCTATCTTTGCAAGCGCGAGAGTGTCCTTGGGAAAACATGAACCGCCGTATCCGGGTCCTGCATGAAGAAATTTGGATCCGATCCTGCGGTCAAGGCCCATTCCTTTTGCAACGGTCTGAATATTGCCGCCGACAGCCTCGCATAGATTTGCCATTTCATTGATAAATGATATCTTTGTGGCAAGAAATGCGTTTGAGGCATACTTGATCAGCTCGGCGGTCTTAACATCTGTCAGTATTATAGGGGCTTCGATCAGATAAAGCGGACTGTAAAGGTCTTTCATTATGGCTGTTGCCTGCGCGCTTGAAGTGCCGATCACTACCCTGTTTGGTCTCATGAAATCTTCTATGCCCGCGCCTTCTCTCAGGAATTCCGGATTTGATACAACATCGAAGTCAATATTTTCTTTTAGATTTTTCGAGATGATCTTCGTGATCGTTTCCCCTGTGCCTACAGGGACAGTGCTTTTTGTAACGATCACTTTGTAGCTTTTCATATTCTGGGCGATCTCTTTTGCGACCACCTCTACAAATTTCATATCAGCGGAACCATCACCTCTTGGCGGTGTGCCGACAGCTATAAATACGACCAGAGCGGAGTCAATGGCCTTTGCAAGGTCGGCTGTAAATGTCATCCGGCCTGCCTTGATATTGCGCTGCATCAGCTCTTCAAGTCCCGGCTCATAAAATGGTACAGACCCCTGCGTTAAAAGCTTTATCTTCTTTTCATCATTATCAACACAGGTCACGTTCAGTCCGAATTCAGCAAAACATGCCCCTGTAATTAAACCGACATAACCGCTCCCGATCACAGCAATGTTCATCTTGCCTCCTTAAGCATATTTAAAAAAGATAAATTGTAATTTGACAGGTAAAAGCCCTAATCAAAATATTACCTTATTTTTACCGCTATTTCAATGATGCAAGCCCCGGATGTGTCATTGGTATGTTACTAATTTTGCAGTAAAACTGCCGAGCTTTACTTTGCTTCTTACTATTACAGGTATTTTCCTGTCATCATCACTGACCCAAATATGGAGTTCCCCTTTTCTGTTGAATATGCCTTCTGTTTTTAAAAGAGGTTTTATAACGACAGTATCGAATCTTCCGGCAGGCACATCGACCGTCTCTTTTCTCAATACCTGTATCTCAGTGCTGTAAAGCTTTTTCTTGTCGAATATGTCTATATACTGCGACTGGCCGACTATAAGAGGCCGTTTGGTCATTTCATAAAATGCGGATAGTGTGTCGTGGTAGGGTTTTTCGACTTTAAACTCAGCAGTGTCATTTTTTGTTATGTCTTCGTAAATTATCCTGTATATCTGTTCTGCTGAAGGAGGCTTGAATTCAGTGGTCCGGTGTCTTTTGTAACGGCCTTCGCTTATCTTCAGCTCATAGCTCATGGGGTATCCGTCAGGATGTATAGTGCTTTTTGCAGTGTCATCAACTTTGTAAAAAATTGAGATGACGGCTGTTGATGTTGCATGAGTATTTACGGTGAAGCCTTCCGGGGTGTCCTTGAACTCCAGGACTGCATTGGCTGCTTTTATCCCGCTCCAGTATACGTGGTAAACGTATTTTCTGTCTTTTGTACTGCCGGCTTCGGTGCTGGATGAGAAAAAAGAAAGAATAATGAGAATAAGGCAGCAGAAACTAAAAGTTGTCAGTGATTTTTTCAAATATCCGAGTTTCCTATCTTAATTACAGGCACGTTTTCAGGTTAATTGTACATTTTACTGTTTTAAAAGCTCAGGCCGGTTGAAAACTATTGACTGGCTGCTTTATTACGTTTCAAAATATTTACTAATTATTATAATATTATTTACTGTTATTTCCAAATAAGGTTTTTACCTCTGTATGTATTAATAACAAAAAACGAAGACAGATGCAATCAGTGTCAGGCATGTGGAGCGTAATAGTTGTATAGAGTAGAGTAAGGAATATATAATCAAGGCGAATGGTAGAGTTGAAAAATAAATACAAAAAAATACTTATTGTTAAGCCTAGTGCTCTCGGAGATATTGTTCACAGTCTCGCATTCCTTAATGCACTAAAAGGTCAATTTCCTGATGCAGGTATAGACTGGGTTGTTGCCTATGCACACAATAACCTGCTTGAAGGCCATCCGATGATAAATAAATTATGGGTAATTAACAAGCATCAGTGGAAAAAGATATCAAAAGCGCATGAAACGCTCGGAGAGCTGAAGACTTTTTTCAGGGCATTGAGGAAGGAAAAGTATGATCTGGTGGTTGACCTTCAGGGACTTTTAAGAAGCGGTCTTATTACAGCGGCAACAGGGGCGAAATACAGGGTTGGGTTTCAGGAGGCCAGAGAGGGAAGTACTGTTTTTTACACTCATAAAGTAAAGGGAGGTAAAGACATCCATGCGGTAGACAGGTATCTGAAAATAGCCTCGTTTTTAGGGTGTAATACCGGCAGGACCATTTTCCCTTTTCCCATTTTCAGCGTAGAAAAAGAAATACTTCGATCACTTCCTGAAGTTTATGCTGTAATTGTTCCCTCAGCGGGCAAGAAGGCCAACAGGTGGCCTGCTGAGAGGTTCGGGGAACTGGCATCGAGATTGCCTTTGAAATGTGTTGTAGTGGGCAGTGGGGCAGACGAGGGCATAGTTGGAGAAGTGGTGAAAAATTCAAAAGGCAATGCCATCTCGCTTGCCGGCAAAACGGACATTAAAGGGCTGACATCGGTTATTAAAAGGGCAAGGTTTCTTATTTCAAATGATACCGGACCCATGCACATAGCCGCAGCCTTTGATGTTAAGGTCTTTGCCATATTCGGACCTGCAAATCCTGTCAGGACAGGGCCATATGGAAGCATGCATACAGTGATAAGGGAGGACCTCACGTGTTCACCATGTTATGCGAAGAAGAAATGCAGGGACTGGAAATGTATTAATATGATAACGGTTGACAGGGTTTACAGCGTTATAAATAAAGAAATTGACCGGCTTGTAACATAAGACGTTCTACTTATTCTCCCTCTCCATTATCCATTCAGCCGCCTCGTTAAGGTCCCTTGCAATATATGAAGCAGAGGATTTTTCAAAGAGCGGGGTTGATGAAATGAGGATGCCCGTTGAACCGGTCTTTTCTGCAAGCAGGACATCCGATTCTTTATCTCCTATTACATAAGACCGTTTAAGGTCAATATGGTGTTTCAGTCTTGCCTCAAGCATCATCATCGGTTCCGGTTTTCTGCAGGCGCATCTGTCATCCGGATGGTGCGGGCAGTAAAAGAAATCATCTATCCCGAGTTTTTTCTCTAAATGCGCGTTAGAGTCCTGTACGAACTTCTCATTCACGATCCCCCTTGCTATCCCTGACTGGTTTGTTATGCCCATGAGTCTGAAGCCTCCTTCCTTAAGGCGCTGAAGGCCTTTTTTTGCACCTGGAAGGACCTTGAGATCTTTGAAGCTGTTAAGATAGTTTTTATCTTCTATTATGGTGCCGTCCTTGTCGAGAAAAACCGCCCGGTTGCGCGGCAGTATCTCTTTCAGGGTATTGAAGACTTCATTGGCGGATATTTCCGTCATGCACTTAAGGTGTTCTTCCGGACACTTTCTTTTCATGCAGGGAGCGCAGGAGACATTTTTAGTTATGACCTTATGTCCTTCTCCGTACGGCCCTGTTGCTGTATGATCTGTGGAGCCGAATATCGCAGCTGTCGGCACAAGCAGGGCTGAGGCCATATGCATCGGCCCTGAGTCGTTGGTTATGAATGCATCACATTCGGATATAAGGACAGTAAGCTCCCGGAGGGTTGTCTTGCCTGACATTACGAGGACCTGTGAACCGAATTTTTCTATCTTATGTTTAATCTTAAGTTTGTTTATCTCTGATATTATGTCGTTTGCAATATTGACCTCTGACGGACTTCCGAAAATAACCACATGCCCGTCAAGGTCACGTATGATCTTCATTATCAGTTCAGCAAAGTATTCAGGGGGCCATCTCTTGGCAGAACCGTATGCTGCTCCGGGATTTATTCCTATTAAAGGAGAATAGCCTTTGGGAAAATATGAGCTCAGGATGTTTCGTGCCCACTGTTTTTCACTGTCTGTTGTAAATATGTACGGACGGGTTCCGGTCGTTCTGATATCAGATGCTTCAAGAATATTCTGGTAATAATAGACCTGGTGTTTTTTGAGAATGTCTTCCGTTACCGGTATTCCGCTTGTCAGCAGCAGGCTTCTGCTGTCCCTTTTATAGCCGATGCGTTTTGGTATTCGCGCAAGCCATGCGAGCAGGGCCGCATCAAAAGCATTCTGGAACAGGAATGCCCTGCTGAATTTTTTTGAGCGCAGAAGCCTGGCGAGCCGCAACTTTCCGAACAGGCCTTTGAAACGGTCATCATACAGGATTATTTCGTCAATGTCCGGATTTCCTTTGAAAATTTCGGCAACCCAGGGTTTTACGAGTATGCTTATGCCGGCTTCAGGAAATGCCTTCCGTATGCTTCTTACCGCAGGAAGTGTCATTGCTGCATCGCCAATCCAGTTTACGCCTCGTATGAGAATTTTATCTGACCGGTTATTCAACAGATTATATCAGGCTTTCTTTTTAGTGGTTTTCTTTTTAGCGGTTTTTTGGGCCGCTGTTTTCTTTTTCCTGCTTTTGCCGGAATCTGCTTTCATTACGTCAGAGAGTTCCTTGAGCTTTTTGGTCACCATATAATTAAATGTATCCTTTGGATAAATGCCCTTTGCATTGGCCTCTCCCGGGTTCATGTCTGTCAGAAGTTCTATTGCGTCTTCTATATTGTCTATGGAGTATATAGTGAATTTTTTATTCTGGACAGCGGTTGTAACTTCTTCACTTAGCATCAGATGGATTGTATTTCTGCCCGGAATGATAACGCCCTGATCTCCGGTCAGGCCTTTTATCTTGCATATCTCAAAGAAGCCTTCTATTTTTTCATTGGCCCCGCCTATGGGCTGGACCTCTCCGTGCTGGTTCATGGAGCCTGTGATCGCGATAGACTGTTTCAGCGGAACTCCGGAAATACTGCTCAAAAGGGCATACACTTCAGCACAGGTTGCGCTGTCGCCTTCAATGCCGCCATAGAGCTGTTCAAAGGTAAGTGATGCGGAAAGGCTGAGGCTCTGCTTGATTGCGTATTTACCCCCCAGATACGCGGTCAGAATGAGTATTGCTTTTTCATGTATCCTGCCGCTCATCTTTGTCTCACGTTCGATATTTACGACACCGGCCCTGCCCGCGTATGTTTTTGCTGTTATCCGTGCAGGCATTCCGAAACGGTAATCGCCGAGGTCCAGAACCGAAAGCCCGTTGATCTGACCGGTAACAGCCCCTTTAGTGTCTATCATTATGGTGCCTTCTTTTGTTGCTTCGAGTATCTTCCTCTCGACCTTGTTGACCCGGTATGTTTTTTCTGTAAGGGCCTTGTCAACGTCCCCGGCGGTCACTTTGCCGTTGTTGCCTGATTTTGCCCAGTAGTCGGCCTCTCTTAACAGATCGGCAATTTCGCTGAACTTTGCGGAGAGCTTGTTCTGGTGCTCTGCAAGTCTTGCCCCGTGTTCGATCACCCTTGCCACCGCGCCTTTGTCAAATGGTCTCAGGCCCCGTTCTTCGCATTTCGTCCTGATGAAGTTGGCATACTTCAAAGTGTTCTCTTCGTTTCGGTCCATGCGGTTCTCATAATCGGCCTTTACCTTGAAAAGCTCCCTGTACTCTTCGTCAAGACTGTACAGGAGGTAATAAAGCTGGGGGGTACCTATCAGTATTATCTTTACATTGAAAGGTATCGGTGCGGGTTTTAGTGTGACAGTGGAGATAAGGCGGTACTGTTCCCAGACATCGTCGATCTTCATCTCCTTGTCCTTGATTGTCCTTTTCAGCGCATCATAAGAAAAAATGTTTTTCAGGAG
>CBFDEG010000036.1:0-22309 GCA_965603765.1 uncultured bacterium
CACTTGAAGTTAGTGACGGAACTGACACTTCATCTGACAGTATGTTCTTATCAATAGAAAATACAGCTCCAAATGCAGGCGCTGGCGGCGGCGGTATCTATGAGATATCTGATGACGTAGTGTTAACAGGTGATGTATCTGACTATGATGGAGATACAGTTTCATACAGATGGCTGGAAGGAGACACTCTGCTCTGTTCCGGCAACGTTAATACAATTATTGAGGGAGATCCTGTAATAATACCGCAAGACTGTGTGGTTTCAGGTATGGGCCTTGGTGTTCATGAAATAATCCTTGAGGTAAGTGATGGTATCAATAACCCGGTTAACAGTGAAATTGTATCTGTTGCAGTTGTGGACACAACAGTCCCGAAAATTGCTCCGGTTGCCAGTAATTATTTACTCTGGCCTCCAAACCACGTAATGATTGATGTTGCTGTTGCTGCAAATGCAACCGACAATAGCGGGATACCCGTTACATTAAGCGTATCTGTTATGAGCAATGAGCCACAGGATGGTCTTGACGATGACGATATAGGGCCTGACATTGAAGGTGTTACTGTTGACCAGGCTGCAGGGCTTATTTATCTTCAGCTCCGTAGAGAAAGGGCCGGCACAGGTGATGGAAGGATTTATACAATTAGCATTATAGCGACTGACAGCTCAGACAATTCAAGTGCGGCAAAAGTTGAAATAAAAGTGCCTCATGATATGAGCAGGAAGAAATAGATTTAAAAGTTATTTACGAAAGGGAGCGTGTCATGCACGCTCCCTTTTTTTTGTTATCATATGGATGCGGCATATTGTGATATAATTCACTTATCCTGTTTTGTTTTATATTTTCATCTTAAAGGGGACTTAATGATAATTGAAGCATTAAAAAAGAGCGAAGTGTTCTCATGTCTTAAAGAAGATGAGCTTAATGAGATAAGCACTCAATTTGAACAGGCGGATTATAAGAATAATGATAATATCTTTAATGAAGGGGACCCGTCCGACAGGTTTTATATGCTTGCCGAGGGTAATGTCAAGATCGTAAAACATACGGTCATGGGTAAGGACATTATCCTTGAGATAATATCGCCCGGTGATATATTCGGAGGCGTTGCTGTGCTGGACAAGAAGCCTTACCCTGCTTCAGCACAGGCCATGAAATCCACAACAGTGATAAGTATAAGAAGGCAGTCCCTTTTTAATATAATGGAGGAATACCCTGTTCTCAAGCTTGAGATCGTTAAATATTTCAGTGATAAACTGCGCGATGCCCATGAAATGCTCAAGAACATTGCTACCGAGAGGGTGGAAAGACGTATAGCCTCTTTGCTTCTTAAGCTTTCTGAAAAGGTAGGTATTGATGATAGTGGTTTCAGAATAATTAATTTTCCGCTTACCCGTCAGGACATATCCGAAATGGTCGGCACAACGGTTGAGACCTGCATTCGGACAATGAGCAAATTCCAGAAAAGTAAGATCGTTAAGTCCACTAACGGCAGGATTGCTGTAAAAGCAGATGCTTTGAAGAAACTTCTTGATGAATGATAATGCGTTAAATTTTCAGCAGGGTTAAAGCTTGCTCAATGCCTGTATTTTCTTGCGGTCTTTTTTTGAAAGTTTTCTGGGATTCCCGCTTGAACTGGCAGAAGAGTTGTCAGTTTCATCATTAATATATTTCAGGAACTCCGTATCGCTTTGCTCCAGCAGTTCTTCCATTGTTGCCGGTGTGACGTCTTTTTCGATCTCCTGTGTCTCTTCGGGAAGATGGTCCTTTAATGTGTTAAATAGTTTACGTTCAAACTCCTCGGAAGTTACAGCTGCAAAGCCTCTGCTCCCGGCATAATCATATATTTCCCTGTCAGTGCTGATAACGATCCAGGGTCTTGCATCAGGGGTCAGCATCTTTCTTATAGCCACATCAGCTATTTCGCCAAGCCTGGTATATATGACAGTTAAACCGGCATTTTTAGTTATTGATTCTGTGGAACGGCCATTCTTCCAGCCGTCAAACACGACCGTTACCTTGTGTTTCTTTATCTCGCAATAGTGGCGGAGAGATTCGATAAGTTCATTTCTGGCCTTTTCGAGATTGCCGTTGTCTATACCTGTCAGGTTGTAGCCGTCTATGAGGATGTAGGCCATAATATATAAACTTTACAGATTTGAAATTATAAATGTCAATTCAATAAAAAAAGGAGGACCCTAAAAGGTCCTCCTTTTGATCTTTGATGATAAAAACTTTATACAGCTTTTATTGCTTCCTTGAACCACAGGAGCCTTGAGTGGTTGAAGGCCGCGCTGTTTATGGCTTCGCTAAGCTTAACAGGGTCTGCATCAAGGCCCTGTTTTTTCTCGAAGGCACTGAATGATGGTTCACTTACTCCGTGAGCGCTCTTCATTTCAGAGGCTGATGCCTTTATTGCTGTTCCTGCCGCCTTTGATATATCAATAACAATGTCCTTATGCTGTCTGGCACTGCCTGCCGGTTCAACGGCTTTCTTCACATCCTTGTCTCTGCCGAGATATCCGGTGATCGTTCCTTCTGACTCGATGTATGTTGCCGCAGGAAGTATGAGGTCAGCTTCTTTGGCAAGTTCTGTCATGTAGGATGTCTGGGCGATTATGAACTTCGCATCGGGCTTGCTGCTGACAGGCACTTCGCCTATCGCGTAAAGCACATCAACACCGCCCTTGATCATTTCCTGATATGTTTTACCTTCAGTGGTCACACCCATGGTAACTACACCTCTTGCATTGGCTTCAAAAGGTACAGCAGCCACTTTTACTTTGAGCACAAGCGCTATGTTCCTTGCAGCTTTGAAAAGGGAAGGGGCGCAGAATATTACCGGTGATTTTGCTCCGGACAGCAATTCTGCGGCCTTTTGCATGTCTTCACTCACAGACTGGCCTGAGACAGCTGACGCAAGGTCTGCCGGTGTCTTGGCCCCATTATCAATAAGGCCTTTTGCGAGCTGTGCAAGTGAGGATGCCTCATCCGCGTTGATATGTATTGCCGCTGATGAAGCAAGTCCTGTATCAGCTGAGTTGATAACAATAACTTTGGCGCCTCGTGCCGCTCTTTTTCTGATAGCGGCATCAAACGCTGGAAGGATCCTGCTGCTTTGTGACGGGTTAAGCCCTGCTACAACAATAACATCCGAAGCGTCGAGGTCAACCTTGTCTGAGTATTTCATTGAATCTGCATCCGCGTAAAGACTTGCTGTTGAATCAATGTTCTTTGTCTTTACAACATCAGATGCGAACTTTGAGATAACAAATGCATCCTGGTTAGGTATGCCGGCTGTTGTGATTATTCCTGTGTTGTCTTGAGAGGCTTTCAGCTTTTCAGCCGCAAGAGCAACAGCATCCTGCCAGGATATTTCTTCGAGTTTGCCATTGACTCTTTTCATCGGGGTTGTGACCCTTGCATCGGATGATGATGATTCAAAACCGAACCTTCCGAGAGCGCACATGTATTTTTCAGCAGAACCGTCAGCAGCATTTGAATTTATCTTCACTGTGCTTCCGTCCATTGTGCTTATGTTTATATCACAGCCGCTTCCGCAGGAAAGGCAGGTTGAGTTTGTCTTTGTGTAGTCCCATTCTCTTCCCTTTCTCCATCTGTCGGCTTCAAGTAATGCATTTACGGGACATGCATCCACGCAGCTTCCGCAGAATGTACATTCTGATTGCTGAAGCGGTTTGTCCATAGCGGTTGCAACCTTGGCGCCGACACCTCTTCCCATGAACTCAAGGACATTTGTGCCCTGTTCCTGACATGCCCTTACGCATTTGCCGCAAAGGATACAGTAGTCCGGGTCTCTTTTGATAAAGGGATTGGCCTCATCAACAGGGTAGCCGAATTTCTTTCTTGTATAGCTTGATTCCTTGATACCGTAATCATACGCATACTTCTGAAGCGTACATACACCTGCTTTTGTGCATGTCATGCAGTCAAGAGGATGCATTGAAAGTATAAGGTCAATTATGAATTTCCGGGTCTCCTCAATATCTTCTGTTTTTGTATTGACGCTCATCCCTTCTTTGACCTTTGTAGTACAGCCGATCATCGGAGACTTCATGCCTTCGACCTCAACCAGGCACATTCTGCATGCACCGATACCTCTCATACCTTTGACATAACAAAGGTTTGGAATATGTGTTCCTGCTGACTCAGCAGCATCAATGAGATTGGTGCCTTCGGCAACCTTGATCTCTTTGCCGTTTATTGTCACATTCAGTTTCTTAGACATTGAAACCCCCTTCTATAAATTAAAAATACAATATTCGAAATATTAGATTATACTTCCACCGGCTCAGGTATATTCGCGTCGACAAGAATTATTGCCTCTGCCGTGCAAACTTGTATACATTCACCGCACCTGACACAAATGTGTTGTTTGATCTCAAAAGGATAATATCCGCTTTTGAAAGGCATTGCCTTTTCCCCGCGAATAGAACCGTATTGGCATGCCTTGAGGCAATCACCGCACATTGTGCATTTATCTGTGTCTATTTTGTAAGAGATCATCGTCTTACATGTTTTTTCAGGGCATATACCTTCTACGTGTTTGTTGAAGATATCTGTGTCAAGCCACTCAAGCAAGTACTTGGCGGTGTCTTTGCCTTTTTTGCATAATGATGCAATAGACATCTCCTGTGCTATCTTTTTGATGCGGTCGATATCTCTATCAGAGCCCTGGGCATCAATGATCTTATTCAAGAGGACTCTTGCCTCATAGCTTCCCATAGAGCAGGGGAAGCACCTTCCGCACATCGGGCCGGCGAGGAATTCATTGATGTAATAAAGCGCTCTTTCAACACTGCACTTTATCGCTTCAGCATCATTTTTAATATCTTCTACTTTTACTGGCGGTTTAGTTGTCATAAATTTACCTCTAGTATATTGCCTCTGCCATGTAAACGATCTCAGGCAGGACGTAGGCTATCAGATCTCTGTAAGTTATCATTCCGATGATCTTGTCATTTTCAACTATCGGAAGATGCCGTATTTTTTCCTTTGCAATTATCTGCATGGCCTGACTGACCTCTGTTGAAGGATTAAAGATCTTGACCTTTGTGGTCATTAATTCTTTGATGGGTGTTTGTCCCACTGTTTCTTTTCCGCTGATGTAGCGAACAACATCTCTTTCTGTAAATATACCTGCCAGTTTACCGGCATCATCCAGAACAAGCACATCACTGACGTTTTTCTCAGCCATAAGCTTTATGGCCTCGTCAACTCCCTGGTCCTGGCTAACCGTGATTATTTCAGCAGGTTTTTTATCCAGAATATCTTTAAGGATCATTTTAGCCCTCCTGTCTATTATTTCGATTTTGTCTGTAGGTACTTTAAATATTTCTTCCAGCTTTACATGTCGTGGCTTTCTTATATGCACAGCCTCAACAGGGCATGCCGTGAAACAGGCCTTGCATTGTGTGCAGGCTTTTCTGTCTATCGTGAATGTTGTGCGTGTTTCATTGACCGCATTAAAGGCGCATGCCTCTTTGCAGAGCCCGCATTTAATGCATTCAGTCTGATTTATGACAAAGGCTCCCATGCCGCTGCAGGCATTGGCGCGGCAATAGTTTTCATATACATGCTCTTCATACTCTTCCCTGAAATACTTGATCGTACTCAGTACCGGGTTCGGAGCGCTCTGGCCCAGACCGCAGAGTGAGCCTTTCTGAATGTACTCACCAAGGTCAACAAGTCTCTTGATATCGCCTGCTACACCCTGTCCGTTCGTTATTCTCTTGAGTATCTCAAGCATCTGGTATGTGCCTATTCTGCAGGGCGGACATTTTCCGCAGGATTCGGACTGTGTGAAGGAGAGGAAGAATTTTGCAATATCTACCATGCATGTGCTCTCGTCCAACACGACCATACCGCCGGAACCCATCATTGAACCTGCTTTTCTCAGAGAGTCAAAGTCAACTGCAAGGTCAAGGTTTTCAGCAGGCAGACATCCTCCTGAAGGACCGCCGGTCTGAACGGCCTTGAACTTCTTGTTTCCGAGCATACCACCGCCGATCTCAAAAATGATCTCTTTCAGCGTAATGCCCATAGGGACTTCTACAAGCCCTGTATTTTTTACTTTCCCGGTTAATGCGAAAACCTTTGTTCCGGGTGAGGTCTCTGTTCCTATAGAGGTGAAATAGTCCGCGCCCTTAGCAATAATTACAGGTACACAGGCAAAGGTTTCAATATTGTTCAGGTTTGTCGGGAATCCCCACGCGCCGCCGCCGGGTTGTGAAAGCCTTGGCGGTCTTGGTCTCGGGAAACCTCTTTCACCTTCAATAGATGCGACAAGGGCTGTTGATTCACCGCATACAAATGCGCCTGCGCCTTCTCTTATATCCATTGTGAAATTGAAATCAGTGCCGAGAATGTTTTTGCCGAGCAGGCCCATATCTTCAGCCTGTTTGATGGCGATCTTCAGATTCTCAACAGCGAGCGGATATTCATGTCTGACATAAACAAATCCGTATTCAGCGCCTATTGCGTAAGCATTGATAGCCATGCCCTCAAGCAGACTGTGCGGGTCGCCTTCCATGATAGACCTGTCCATAAACGCACCCGGGTCACCTTCGTCACCGTTTGCGATAACAAGTTTTATATCACCGGGAGCTGATTTGGTGTGCGCCCATTTTTTACCTGCAGGAAATCCGGCACCGCCCCTGCCTCTCAGGTTTGCCCTGTCAACTTCATTAAGCACTTCATCAGAGGTCATTGAGAAAAGGGCCTTTTCAAGGCCGGAATATCCGCCTACAGCTATAAAATGGTCTATGTTCTTCGGGTCAACAACCCCGTTATTTCTTAATGCGATCCTCTTCTGTTTTTTATAGAAAGGGATGTCCATCATTTCCGCGATAGGGGCATCAAGAATGCTGTCACGGTAAAGTCCCTGTCTGTAAGGCATATTGCCTATGATGGAATAGCTCATTATTGCGGGAACATCTTCAGGCTTTGTCCTCTGGTAAAAGACGTTCATCGGTTCTACTTTAAGTACCGGGCCTTTCTGACATATTCCCTGACAGCCTGTTTTTACTATTTCTATTTCTACTCCGCTGGTTGCCGCTTCTTTTTCGAATTCATCGATAACTTTATGTGCGCCCGTAGCAGTACATGCCGTGCCGCAGCAGACTCTGGCGCGGAGAGCATCCTCTTTAAAGGTCTTCCCCTTTATCTCTTCCCTGTACTTTTTAAGATCATCAAGATTATTTAATTTTGCCATGTTTTTTCCACCTTATTTTTCGAATTGACCGGGCCGTATTATTTAGTCTTCTTTAATTGACTCGATCATACCGTCAATTTTTTTCATGTCTAATTCACCGACTATGTCTTCATTGATAGTGCCGACAGGTGCAAGACCGCAGCAGCCTATGCAGCCGACAGTTTCAAGTGTCATTGAAAGGTCCTCTGTGGTTTCACCTTCGTTGACCTGAAATTCATCCTTGATCTTATTCAGCACTTTGTCCGCGCCTCTGACATGGCATGCTGTTCCTGTGCATATCTTCACTATCTTCTTTCCACGGGGTGTGAAATAGAACTGTTTGTAAAAGGTAGCTGTGCTGTATACAAATGAGATCGGAACATTGATCTCTTTTGCCAGCTTTTCCAGTTGTTCTTCCGGAAGAAAGTTATATTCTTTCTGTATCTTCTGAAAAGCATGTATCAGAATACCTCTTTGCTTCTGCTCGTCCGTCAGTACGTTGCCTATTTCACCGAAAACAGCATTAATTTCCAGACTCATTCAAACCTCCAACTCCGGCGTGAGGGACTGCCTTGATATCTCTTCTTGCAGCCATGTCCATGAGCACTCTTTCTGCTCCGAACTTGCCTGGCTCGTATTTTCTCAGCTTCAGGTTCTCCCTTGCGCCGTCTATGTATTTAAGTGCCATTTTAAGCATTGTTTCGGGGTCCGGCTCAAAATGGAGTGCGCCTCTGTATCTTTCCATCCAGTCCTCTGTCATTATTTTCTTGAGTTCTTTACTTGCGCCGACAGGTGACTCTCCGCCCATAATTACCGGAACTCCTGATGCGGCAAAGTAACAGCCGATCGAGATCGCCTTTTCAGACATCCATTCAGGTGCTATTCCTACAGCAGGCATTCCGCCGATCTCATCAGACAGACCGCCTTCAGCCGCCATTGCCGCCGCAATTGTAAGTATCCTTGTGTTATCAACACATGCGCCCAGGTGAAGGATAGGGGGGATACCGATTGCTTCGCATACTTCCCTTAATCCGGGGCCCGCATGTTCGAATGCCATTTCAGGTGTGAGAAAGCCTTCGGTCGCGCATGCCGCTGAACTGCAGCCTGTTGTTACAACAAGGACATCATTTTTAATAAGCTCTTTTATAAGGAATTTATGTACGCCTGTTGCAGTAACTCTGGGGTTGTCGCAGCCTACTACGCCGACAACGCCGCGAATTCTTCCGGACATAATGGCATCATTAAGCGGCCTGAAGGAAGCGCGCCATCTTCCGCCCAGCATGTATTCTATATACTCATGTGAGAACCCTGCGATAAGCGGGGATTTTTTTGTTATGTGACTTCCTTCCTTTGTTCTGTTCGGGAAGTTATCAATAGCCATCTTGACTATCTTTATAGCTATGTCTTTTGCATGGTGTTCGTCATACTCAACATGTATGGCATTAGGTATCTTTGCCTTCGGGCTTGTGGTAATGACCTTTGTATGAAATTTGGTTGAAAGCTCGGTGATGGCAGGCATGATACACTGCACATCAACTGTCATTACATCGATGAGTCCGGTCATTATGCCGAGTTCCTGGTTTGTAAATCCGCCGGCAGTCGGTATTCCGTGTCTCATCAGTATTTCATTCGCAGTACAGCACATTCCGCCTATGTTAACGCCTTTTGCGCCTTTTGTTTTTGCGTACTCTTCCATTTCCTTTGAAGATGCCACATCAACGATCATTTCTGAAAGTGTAGGCTCATGACCATGCACTACAAGGTTTACTTCATCTTCTTTGAATATACCGAAGCTTGCTTCAGCCTGCACCGGTTTAGGTGTGCCGAAAAGTATGTCGGTAATGTCAGTGGAGATCATACTGCCGCCCCAGCCGTTTGCAAGGGACATTCTTAATCCGTGGCTGAGAAGGTTGTCTGCTGTATGGTCAACACCAACACTTGTACGATGCATTGCCTCAACAACTTCCCTGTCAATGCCGCGCGGCACTATACCTGTTTTTTCCCATCTTTCACGAGTTTTTTCAGGCGCTCTTCTGGTGTAATTGATTGTGCCGTTCTGACGGCCGAAGTCTTCAAGGAATTTAGTGGCAACGTCCTTTGCGACCTCATTGACCTCTCTGCCTTCAAATTCTATATCCAGATATCCGGCTACCTTGTGTAATTTTACTACGTCTTTGACCTGGAAATCCTTTGCCTCGCCTGTTGCCGCGGCGAGAAGGGTGTTTGCCATGTCTCTTGCGTGGTCAGAGTGGGCTGATGTGCCCGCTGCTATCATACGCACAAAGTTTCTGGCTGCAACTGTTGCAACTGTTGCGCCGCATACGCCTCTTGCATCTTCTTCAGCGTTCTTTCCTACGAGCCTGCATGGACCCATGTGGCATACTCTGCAGCATGCGCCTGTCTCACCGATAGGGCAGGGTTTCATCTCCTCTGCGCGGTCAAAACAGGTTTTCATTTCATGGGCTACTCCCCATTCAATTATTTCTTCTGCTGATGTGCCTGCACTTTTAATTACCTTATCCATATTATCCTCCTAAAAAAGCTTTCAGCTTTCAGCATTCAGCTGTCAGCGATCGGTATTTATAAATAATCTAAAATGAAGTTTTAGCTGATAGCTAACCGCTAATAGCTTCATTTAGAACATCGGATCCATTTCAAGGGCCGGATGATTAACTTTTGCCAGGTATTCCATCAACTGTTCTGAATCCTCTGCATTGGTTTCGTCAGCGATCATGTCAAGAAGGTTAGGAACTCCTTCTTCCGAGCATCTATTTGCAAGGTCTTCGCCGAGTCTTTCTTTAAGGTTCTTTGTCATCCATACGATCCTTTTCAGACCGCCGTCGCCGTAGAGGAACTTTCTACTTGTGATAAAATTGGCACCTATACCCATGAATCCCGGGCTCTGCATGCCGCCGCCGACCGTTCCTGCCAGTGTTGAGAACTTCATTCCGGCAGGTGTCATTCCGGTGTGTCCCCTCTGAACGAGCATAATGCCGTTTGCCTCAGGAACAATTGCGACGATACACTCAAAGCAACCGCATGATGTCATCGGGTTGTCCATTATTGTATACAGGTTGAGTGATTCAACCGCACCTGCTGTTGCTTCTTTAAGGTAGGTATCAACACCTGAGAACCTTCCGGCATTGGCATCCATTACCTCTCCCTTTTTAATGGGTTGGTTGCCGCCTGTCGGGTCGATCTCAAATGCCGCCTTGGTGTCTAGCCAGTTATAAGCACCGCAGAGTCCGAGACGTTCCGGGCTGATAACACATACGTGTGAAGGTGCAAATGACTGGCAGAGCAGACATGAATAATATGTATCTACCGCCTCGTCGGATAAACCTTCAACTCTTTTGTCTCTTTCCTTATAAACAACCTTTGCAAGCTCCTTCTGCTCAAGGACGTCCTTTTCGTCAAGATATATGGTGCACTGCACCTTGTCCACAATGGACTTGAACCTGCTCTTGGTCATAGTGTTCAGGATGATCCCGAAATGCTCCAGAGTTATTCCGTCCTTCTGAGAGTTATTACTGATACGCATCCAGTTAACATCACGCTGTCCCATGTGCCAGATGCCCTGCGCCTCGTTCAGGTTGTGGTGGAACTTTCTTTCGAGTATTGATTCGAAATCAGTCTGCATCTTTCTGCCCGCAACATCAAGGACGATTCCCATGGGCATCATTCCGCCTGCTTTGAACCTCTCTTCTATATCAGTGCCGACGAGGGTTACCTTGCCGTCTTCTATCTCTTCAAGGTCCTTTGTCCTTACCCACTCGAAGGCAGGGGTACGGTTTCCGCCGAACTCAATGAACATGTCCTCTTTCCTGATCCTCTCACCCTCGAATGCCGGGCCGTAAGCGACCGGGATAGGGGGCTTCTCAACAGTGACCTTGAGGCCTCTGACCTCAAATGCCCTTTGAACGATCTTGGTGTGGTCTAACTCTTTCTCAACATGCTCATATGTACATACACCTGTTGGATGGATGACTGGTATATCAGAGTCTGCTATTGCAGGGTAGCCCATTACAATAGCACCCGCGCCTGTTGACCATATAATATCGGTCAGTTCACCGAGCACCATTGCAAATGCGAAAACCCTGTCTTTGGTGTATTTAAGGTGTGCTTTATAGTCTCCGGGTTTGTTTCCGCCGAAGATCATTGACGCCCTGATCGACCAGGAGGCCGCATACTCGGTATGTTCTACATCCGGTCCGAGAGGGACGATATATGTGTCCCAGCCGAGCTCGACTTTTCTTCTAAGGAGCTGCTGGGTAACGTTGGTGACCTTGCCGCTCTTGTCCTTTGCTGTTCCGGAGAGGAATGTCAAAATGTTCTTTTCCTGAAGCTCTCTCACTATCTTTTCAGCTGTTTCATCATCCGGCGCAGCGCCGATTATACATGCAAAGCCGGGCATCCTGCCGTCAACAAGCTGTATACCGAGGTTCCTCTGTATGGTATCTGTAATAAATCCATTATATACATAACCTGTTTCAGGGTCTGTTACAGGCTCCTGACCGTTCACATATCTAAGTGCAAGGAGGATCTCTTCAATGAAGAGTGTGGCCATGCCTGAGTCAAGTGCCTCCCCGAGGTATGGTTTCCATAGTTTTTCATCCGGTAGATCCTGGAGCATTCCCCTTACCATTTCAAGGGCAACCTTCATGTCACCGAGTGTTTTGACCGCAAATGCTGTCATTGCGTAGATCTGCGGGAGAAAAAAGGCAGTATCAGGAAATTCGAATACAAAGTCCTTGCCTTTTTCGGCAATGGCCTTATCGAGCGTTTCCTCTGCTCTTTTAAAAAGAGTATGCGATGCCCGTATAGCGGCAGAGGCGATTAATTTTGACATTTTACCCTCCTAAATTATGTTTAATTCAATAGTTATATTCTAATGTTAAAGTAAAGTCTTACGATTTACTGCATTTGCTGCATATACCGTAAAACTCTATGCTGTTATCCAGTATATTAAATCCGTTTGTCAGGTCATCCGTCAACCCGAGCTGGAAGTCCTTATGTATATCAATTATATTCTTGCATTTATTACATATGAGATGATGGTGCTTTGTGCTGTCTGTGTCGTATCTTTTTTTTGCCGGATCGATCTTCAGTTCCTGTACCGTGCCCTTGTTCTTTAATGCGTCAAGCGTATTATACACGGTAGCAAAGGACATGGTCGGGAATTGCTTCTGAACTGCCTTATATATGTCTTCTGCAGAAGGGTGCTGTTTGTTCTCGTGCAGATAACCCAATATCGCCAGCCTCTGAGGCGTCAATTTAATATGAAGATTCCTGTATTTTTCCATCATGTTCTCACCGTCTCAGAATATAAAATTATCATACAAGAATCATTCTTGTCAAATAACTGTTCTGCTTCTCAGTATTATTAATATGGTACAGAGTCAGGCCCTGCGTATCACTGCCAGGGCCGGTTACCTCAGGACGTCCTGCCTTTTAAAAAGGTCGGGATAGCGTTTGCCTCTCTCGGGCCGACTGTTATCGTCCATCCTTCAAGTTTATCCTCAAGCGCACCGCTGAGTATTGCGACCTGGCCCGGGAGTATCAGTTCCTTGTGGCTTAACTTTTCAGCTATGCCGCTTTCATTTATATACGCTGCTATTTTAGTAGCTGTGAACTTGCCCGCTGCCCATGCTGTAAGGACTGAAAGACCTTCACAATCCATGACGGCAAGACGGCTCGGCACTTTACTGTTCTCAACTTCCCCTGAGACTATGAAATATGTGAGTGAAAAGTTTGTTGTTATCATGAACGGTGAATCAGCTGTCGGTTCGTTAAGCTCGTAGATCTTCTGTTCGACCTGCATAGGTACCTGCGGATCAGTGTAAATGTTCTGTCTCTGGGTAAAGAGCACGAGGTTCTTCCATTTTTCAGTGCTGCTTACGATCACGATAGAGGCATATTTAGCAATTGCAACTGCTGCGATAGATGCCTCATGTATTGAATTTTCTCTGACAGCAGAGTTGATGATGGGATATCCGAGAGGCTTAAAGCTCTTTTTAAGCGCTGCGCGGCGTATCTGTGTGTTATGTTCAATAATGTCTTTGGCTGTTGCCGCGCCTGAATCCAGCACAATGTCCTCAACGCCGAGGCTGACTATCTTTTCTGTAAGTGCGCTGAGAGCGTCAAGTCCCTGAGCTGAAGCAACAAGCGGTACGCTGTTTGCTTTTGCTATGCCGGCCATTGCCTCTGCATTTTCTTCAGTAGCGCCGAATATAAGGGGCTTTCTGGCAGCCACGGCCTTAACAGCGGCCTCTGCGGCAGCGGCATCTTTACAATTAAGAATGATAGCGGCATCAGGGGCCTTTTCTGCGGCAAGCTTTACAGCTGCTTCATACTTTGCGCTGTCGCCTGATGCATATTCTATGGAGACGGCATCAACCCTGAGTAATTGACCAACACGGTCGATCTCGGAATTTGCCACTTCCTCACACTTGGCGGCAACATCATCTGTGTCCTTAATATTAACTGCGATAGCAGTCGGATTTATGAATTTCTTGTCATGCCTGTAAAGAACCGTCTCTCCACCCATCTTAACGGCTTTGTCGCCCGTTCCAAGGCTGAATGTTCTTATAGGCGGGGCAGAAGCCGCACCAAGTGTATTTTTAGCTTCTTCAGAAATATCCGGGCAGGCAGTGATATCAACACCGCCCTGTGCAAGCTTCATAGCAAACGCAAGACAGGTCGGGAACCCGCACTTTTTACAGTTGGTTTTCGGAAGAAGTTTGAATATCTGAATTCCGGTTAACGCCATTTTAGTCCTCCATGTATATAATTAATTTATTTTTTTAAACAAGTTCGTCTATGGTCTTTTCAGTATTCTCTACAGCAGCCGGGTGCCTCATGATCAGGAGGTTTGTACCGGCAAGCATCATCGAGGTCGCTGTCAGTGTTTCCCATGCGATGCCTCTGTCTTCAAGCGAGCCCCATTCAGGGACATCAGCTTCTGCTGCAGTGACTTCCTTGATCTTCCATACGTACATGCCGACATCACCGACTATCGGCGGCTGCATTGTCTGGTCGTTCTGCGCAAGTCCGGCAAGTCTTATTCTTTCCATAACAGAGTATGTGTACTCAAGCCCGTATCCGAGCGCGGAACACATAGGGTCTGTGATAAGTTTTGATTTGTCGAAACCCATCTGGGTGATGAGAATGTTCAGCTGCTTGGCAAGGTTGATGTCAAGCTCTGACATTGCTATCAGTTTATGGTTATGGGCGAGGGCGGCTGCTACAATGGTCTTGTAGTTGCCTTCCTGTGCCTTTCCGATTATACAGTTATGCCCGCTTGCGGCCTCTGCAGCGGCAACGAGTACGACAGCATCTTTTTCTATATGATTTGAACCGAGAATTATAAGCGGTACATTGATAGCGGCAAGCACATCTTTTATGGTCTGCGCGGCATCTGCGGCTGAACGGTCGCCCCTGTCAGGGTGTGTTGTCACAAGTCTGAGCGCGATCGCCTTTGCACCCAGAGTGTCCTGGCAGTATTTTGCCCATGTCACAGGATCTCCGCTGACATCCTTATATATCTCACGTACAGTTTCAGGCCAGTCATCAGGGGGACAGTCCTGTATCTCGAATGCTATTACTGGTTTGTTAGGTATATCACCGTCAAATGAAAGGAATGGCATGGCTGCTTCTCCGCCAATTGTGATCGCCTTATCATCCTTGCCGAAATCTACAGCTGCTACCTTACCGTTGTAACTTTCTTTTGGAACTACAAATGCCATTATAACCTCCAGGTATTAAAATTCTCGATGCGAGTCGTTTCCGACAATATTTAAAAAACAATGCTTAAAGCAACTGCTACAGTTCAAGATAGGAGTCTGCGTACAGGGTCTTGTTCATGAAAACCTCTGTGGTCTTGATCGTGTCCATCATCTCTTTGTCAAGCGGGTTGGCAATGGCTGCTGTCAGCCCTGCATTCATTAATAATACTGCATATGTCCTGTCGATCAGGCTTCTCATGGCCTTTGGAACGCCGTTTGAGATATTGCTCAGACCAACTACGGTCTTCATTGGTGGATCATTCAGTTCCTGGAACATCTCGATGGCCTTGATGGAATGCATTGCCTGGTCCTGCGTTGTGCAGACCTGAAGGATGAGCGGGTCAAGGTAGATATCTTCCAGGGGGAGTCCGGCCTCCATGGCCCTTCCCATGATCTCAGCAGCTATTCCGCATCTCTCTTCAGCATCTGCGGGTAGTCCGCCTTTGCCGACAGTAAGCGCTATGAGTTCCGCCTGGTATTTTGCAGCAAGGTCAAGTATCGGGAATCTTTCAGGATCGTTCGAGGTTGAGTTAACGAGAGGTCTTCCCCATTCGTTATTGTGGACCTTAAGGCCGGCTTCCAGAGCAGAAACGTTGGTGGTGTCAAGACAGAGCGGGGCCTTTACAACTTCCTGAATGCTCTCGACCATCCATTTCATGAGGTCATCACCTTTGTCCTCAGCAGGGCCTATGTTCACATCAATAAATGTTGCGCCTGCCTTCCACTGTGCGTCAGCAAGTTCCTGGATTGGTTTCGGGTCACGTGCATCCATTGCCTCTCTGACCTTTTTAGCGATAACACTGATCTTCTCACCGATAATTATCATGCGTTCTATCTCCTTTTTAGGTAATAAGTATTCTTAATTGAAATAATTAACTTTGCAGAAAAGTCTCAAATTATACCCAAAGAAAACATAAAATTGCAAACGAGGAAGGCCTCATTATTTAGTAATAAGTATTTCAAATAACTTTCTTTCATATTAGATAGATGGCTCCAAAAGCAAAGTTGTGCTGCATATGTATCAATATAAAAGCTTGTTCCTGTCTTTACCTATTTAAATCAATATCGTATAATAGCATTTTAAAAATCTGCCGTAAGTTTCCCATTAATTCAGGAGGTATGGACGTTTGAATATAATAATTTGTGTAAAACAGGTTCCTGATACATCAGAGATCAAGATAAATCCTGAGACCAATACCCTTATGAGGGACGGAGTTCCGAGCATTATAAACCCGTTTGATCTGAATGCCATAGAGGCAGGAATACAGATAAGGGACGAGATCGGCGGGAAGGTGACCGTTTTGACCATGGGCCCTCCGCAGGCAGAGGAATCTCTCAGAGAGGCGATCTCGATGGGCGCTGATGACGCTGTCCTTTTATCGGACAGGGCATTTGCAGGCTCTGATACATGGGCCACCTCTTATACACTTGCAAAGGCGATAGAGAAGCTGGGCGCTGATATCGTTATCTGCGGCAAACAGGCGATTGACGGTGATACTGCCCAGGTCGGGCCGGAGACCGCTGAATTTCTGAATATTCCGCACGTATCATATATAAGGAAGATAGAAGAGGTTAAGGACGGTTATATCAGGGTACAGAGAATGATGGATGACGGATATGACGTTGTGGAATCATCCCTGCCTGTACTGCTTACCGTGGTAAGAGAGCTTAATGTTCCCCGTCTGCCGTCCCTCAGGGGAAAGATGGCGGCCAAAAAGGCTGTTATCACGACAATGGGAATGGCTGATATCGGCGCGGATGAGAATAATCTCGGGCTGAAAGGCTCTCCCACTCAGGTCAGAAACATATTCGCCCCTGATATCAAGGCTGAAAAAAAACTGATCGAAGGGTCCACAGATGAACAGGTTGAAAAATTAATTAATGAGCTGAGGGAGATCAAATGTCTGTAATAGTAAAAACCGAGATATGCACAGGGTGTGAAACCTGCCTGGCTTCCTGCCCTTTTGACGCTATAGTTATGAAAGAAGGCAAGGCAGTTATCAATGAATACTGCACTTCATGCACAACATGTATGACGGTCTGCCCTGAAGGCGCAATATATGAAATCAATGAACCGTCAGCAGACAGGGCCGAGGTCAGGACCAAATTCGCTGATTATAAAGACGTTATGATATTTGCGGAACAGAAGGACGGCAAGAACTCTTCTGTTTCATTTGAACTCCTCGGAGCAGGCAGAAGACTGGCTGACCGGGTTGAGGCTGATCTTGTTGCAGTTCTCCTCGGCGCTGATAGAACGGAAGCTGAAGAACTCATAAAGTGGGGCGCTGACAAGGTATACTGCTGCAGCGATAAGAAACTTGAGAAATTCAATGATGACGCGTATGCCGACATTCTTTCAAATGTCATAAATGAGAATAAACCTTCCATGCTGCTTGCAGGTGCAACTCCCATAGGAAGATCTTTTATTCCGAGAGTGGCCGCAAGACTGAAGACCGGTCTGACCGCTGACTGCACAACCCTTGAGATAGATGATAAAACAGGCAACCTCCTTCAGGTGCGTCCTGCATTCGGCGGTAATATCATGGCCACAATATTATGTCCTGACTACAGGCCCCAGATGGCGACGGTCAGGCCCCGTGTCATGAAAAAAGGTGAATACGATGCTGCCAGGTCAGGTGAGATCATTGATGTCAGCGCTGACGGGATAAGCTCAAAGACAAAAGTGCTCGAAAGCATAAAAGAGGTCTCCGAACTCAGTGTGAACCTACATGAAACAGATGTGATAGTTGCAGGCGGAAGAGGAACAGGAGGGGAGAAGGGCTTTAAGCTGCTTGAAGAACTTGCAGATGTAATGGGCGGAGTGGTCGGCGCATCCAGGGCCGCTATTGATGAAGGCTGGGTCGGTTACAGCCATCAGGTAGGACAGACCGGTAAGACAGTCAATCCGAAGGTCTATTTTGCCTGCGGTATCTCAGGAGCTGTTCAGCACCTTGTCGGGATGCAGTCTTCCGACATAATCATAGCTATTAATAAAAACCCTGAGGCCCCTATTTTTAATGTTGCAACATACGGGATCGTGGGAGACCTTTTTGAGGTGCTTCCCGCCCTTATCAAAAAGATAAAAGAGATCAAAGGAGTATAGATGAAGATCGCGTTTGTTTTTCCGGGACAGGGTTCACAGTATGTTGGAATGGGAAAGGACCTATATGATAATTTTGAAGAGGTCAAGGAAATATACAAAGAAGCGTCAGAGGCTCTGGGATATGATATTGCCGAGTTGAGCTTTAACGGTCCGCAGGAAGAGCTTAACAGGACATTCAGGACACAGCCGTCTCTGCTGACAGCAAGCTTTGCGGCATTCAAGGTGCTTTCATGGCGGGCCATTCATCCGGCTTATGTTGCAGGCCACAGTCTCGGTGAATATACAGCCGTAACCGCTGCAGGTGTCATGTCATTCAGGGATGCTGTCCGCCTTACAGAAAAACGCGGTTCATTAATGCAGGAGGCTGTACCTGAAGGCAAAGGACTTATGGCCGCAGTACTCGGGCTTGACAGAGACACAATAATAAAAGTCTGCGCGTCCGTGACCTCCGGTTACGTGGCTCCCGCAAACTATAACTGTCCCGGCCAGATAGTTATTGCCGGTGAGAAAGATGCTGTTGAAGAAGCCATTAAACTTGCAAAAGAGGCCGGAGCCAAAAGGGCGCTCCCGCTTGCAGTTTCAGCCCCGTCTCACTGTAATCTCATGGAGCCTGCATCCGAAAAGTTATCGGGCCTTCTAAATGGAATTGATATTCAGGAGCCGGTCATACCGATAGTGAACAATGCGGACGCAAAGATAATAGATGTCAGCAGCATGTTAAAAGACTCGCTTATCCGTCAGCTCAGCACACCGCTTCTGTGGGAGGATTCCATTAAGCTCATGGTCAGCAAGGGTGTGGACACATTTGTAGAGGTTGGACCCAAAAAAGTCCTTGGCGGTTTGATCAAGCGAATAGTGCCGGATGTGAAGATCTTGAATGTTGAGGATACGGCGACGCTTGAGGCTGCGGTTTCAGAGTTGTCCTGATTTGTAGGGGTGGGTTTTAAACCCGCCCGTTTTAAATCCCGCCATTTTATAATTGTTCAATATTCACCGGATTGTTCTTGTCATAAATGTTATTAAATCTTCATAGCGATATTCAACCTGTTGAATGAACCGGCCCTGCATTAGTTTGAATTTCCGAGTGATTCCAGCACCGCCCCAGTGAAAGATTATAACATATTTAAAGATAGGTGAGAGGTTAGGGGTGAGTGGCGAGAGGCAAGGAAAACAGAGAATGATGAATGTCGAATTCTGAATATCGAAGTGGATTATATAGTTCATTACAGGCCTATTTAAATCCATGAGTAATAAATACCATATTGCCATGATCATCGTATTTTACGGGTAGCTGTGATTTTGTAAAATACTCTCTCAGTTGTTCATATGTTTTTGGAGCAACGCCTGATGTTTTTTTCAGCATTACATCAAGATACTTATCTGTAATTCTGCCATTATTTATCAGCGTTGAAAGAGTCATTGTTCCGTTTTCGGTTAGAACTTTTTTAAAGCTGGATAGTACATTCGTTATATCATCAAAGACATGTATTAAGTTTAATGAAATGATAGTACTGAATAGAACTGGCTTAAATGGTAATTTTAATGCGTCAGCCTGTAGAAATATCATATTTGAAGGGATGCTTCCATTTAATTTAATAATTCTTGATTTGGCTATTTTGAGTAATTTTATTGACTGGTCAAATAACACAACAGGGCGTTCTCTGTAATTAACGTAGGAATCTGCTGTGAAAGCTAATGAACCACATCCGGCATCTAGTACCCAGCCATTTTTTGATGAATTAAGTGCCTCAGTAGTAATAGTTTCATAATTTCTTATGTTGTATCCCCACATAATTCTGTTGTAATACCTGTTGCATATTACAAGATCGTAAAATGTCGCCATATTGTCAAAAGAGTTCGATGACTCACTTTCCGGAATTACTGAATAAATATGAGATTCAATATTTCTAAGACGGATATCCGGCAGTAATAAATTTTGTAGAGTTAGTTCATTCGCATTTATCACAATATTTTTTACCCCCTATTACTTTGATAATAGAAATGTACTCATTAGAGTGCTGAATGTTTTGGTTTGTTTTTTTATATTGAAGGTTGAATTTCTTAGTCCGGAATGAAGACTCTGAAAATAGAAAGACCCAAATGCAAGTACACACTGTTCAATATTCAGATCTTCCGATATTTCTTCATTATTTTTTGCATTATGAAATAATTGTCCGATCTGTGTCAGGAATATAGAAAGTTGTTTTTCAAGGTTCTGACCATACGGTCCTTGAAGAAAGAGGGATTCTTTAATGAGAATGCGTGAGAAGTTCGGCCTTTTAGCATAGAAGCCGTATATTGCTGAGACCATATGCTCTAATTGTTTGATGATATTTTTCCGGGGCAATGAAGTAAATGCTTTTTTAATAATAGCATCCAGGTCTTCAATGAAAGCCGCGGACAGAAGGGAAGGTTTGTCTGGAAAGTGAGTGAAGATCGTACCTAAACCTACACCTGCCTGTTTTGCCAGTTCTCTCATTGTTGTTTTTTCATAACCATTCTGATCGAACAAAGTATATGCGGCTTCCTGGATAATTCTCCTTGTCTCTTCTTTCTGTATTTGGCGGCGATTGGTGTTTATCATTTTTATGCCTATATGCTGAACGTGTTCATTGGCCGAACATGTTCAGTATAATATAGATATCAATATATTTCAATAAGAAAGTGATGACGACAGTGGGACAGCCATAACAGTGATGACAGTTGAATTACGTACGACGAATGATGAATATATAATGTTGATCTCAGAATATTGAATGAGCAGTTGGGATGTAGGGGTCGGTCTTGTGTCTGCCCTGGCTCGGATAAGCCATTGTAGGGATATGGTATAAATCTGTCTCCCCTTATTAAAGGGGAGACACTGAGGAATATTAATTGATCGTTGTTATTTGTTAAGCTGGAATATCACTGCTTGTCTTTGTTGCAGTTATGCTTTCACTTCCAGTGTCACCGCAGAATCCGACTGCCTTATTTCCACTCTTATAGTCTATAGTGATACTGGACGTAGATATAAATTGACCGCTGACATTTGCGTACTTATACGGGTGACCATATGAATTAGTCCCGGATGACCAGGTACCGGCATAGGAATAGTCGTCCTGTATCTGAATATCGCTGAAGCCTGCATCAAAATTAGGAGAAGAAGGGAAACACCATCCTTTATTGGTTGTTGTAATAATTAGATCGCTAATTTGACCACTGGAGTTGATCGTGAATGACTTGTTTTGGCTGGTGCTCCATGTCCCTGCCATATCGGATATACTGGTTGGTGCAACTTCACTGGCATTACTGTCAGAGTTATTTTCAACAGGAGTAGATGTCATGACTCCTGAGAATAATTCTTTGCCGCTGCACAGATACTGATCATTTTCATAATATTTATATAAAACTGTGCCTTCAAAAGCGGTCTTAGATGATAAACTAAATGATCCTTCAGCATCTAAATAACCATTTGTTGATTTTAATGAAAAGTTATAAGTTGAATTACTGACTGTTCCTTCCATGTTCAAAGCATCACCATTATCGCTTAGGGTAGCGGTAAAGCTGTTTGATTCTGACTGCTTTAATTGCATAACCAGCTTCTTTCCTATGTCTGTGGCAGTGCAATAACCGTAAGGATTGTCTGTTATTTGTTCATCTGATATGGTCATATTCCATGTACCGGTAGCATTATAATCGGCTGGGTTGGCATTTTCATCTCCACCACCGCTACTACTGCTGCCACTGCCACAGGCGATTAGCATTACTGATAGGATTGCAAGCATTGTTAAGTTTTTTAAAAATTTCAATTCCATCCTCCTTAAAATAATATAGATTTATATTGGTCAAGCCAGTTAAAAAGCGTGATGTATCAAGAAGTTAACCGTATAGATATTATTTGTTTAAATATTAATTTTTACACTGCACTACTTGAGATATAAAAAATCGTTATGGTTAGTGGACATCTGAAACGTTTTCCCGAAAATGTGTCTGGTTATGATTGATTTTGGTAATAGATATTGCCCTAGTTATTATACTTAAGGAATCTCCTACTGTCAATGTTATTTACAGTAAGGACTATACTGTAAAGGGTTTTTTAATGATTGATCAATGGATGAATGGGAATAAAACCGTAGTTGGTATCAGATCTATCTTTTCCCGATAGTCTTTAATATCCCGTTAAGCAGATCAGCCGGGGTAGGCGGGCATCCTGATATGAAAATCAATGGGGTC
>CBFDEG010000037.1:0-22087 GCA_965603765.1 uncultured bacterium
TATGCCTGAAGGGACCTCGCTTGAGCGTACGGCCATGGTGTCAGGTGAGATAAGTGAATATCTGCGGACAGTTCCTGAAGTCACAGACTTTCAGCTGTATGTCGGCACTGCCGCGCCGTTTAATTTTAACGGGCTTGTCAGGCATTACTTTCTCAGAGAGGGAAGCAATATAGCTGATATACAGGTCAATTTTCTTCCAAGAGATGAAAGGGACGCTCAGAGCCATGATATTGCAAAAAGGATACGGCCCGGTATCCAGAAGATAGGGCAGAGGTACAATGCCAATGTGAAGATAGTTGAGGTGCCGCCCGGTCCGCCGGTGTTAAGCACGCTTGTGGCTGAGATATACGGACCTGACTTTAAACGTCAGATAGAGGTTGCCAGAGAAGTAAAGAAGATATTCAGCGAAACCGAAGGTGTGGTTGATATTGACTGGTATGTTGAGGATGACCAGGAAAAGCTGACATTTACCGTGGACAAGGAAAAGGCGGCTTATCACGGTATAACTACAGACAGCATATCCAGGACCCTCAGGATAGCGCTTGGCGGGATGCAGGCCGGCCTGCTGCATGTGGATGATGCAAAAGAGGATGTTGGTATAAATATAATGCTCCCGCTTTCTGAAAGGGCAAGTATAGAGGACCTTGAAGAGGTGAATATGCTTTCATCCAAAGGCGAGTCCGTGCCGCTATCAGAGCTTGTGAATGTGAAGCATACTGTAGCGGACAAGACAATTTACAGAAAGAACATGAAGCGGGTCGTGTATGTGCTCGGAGACGTTGCAGGCACAGAAGAAAGCCCGGTCTACGCTATCATGAAAATGAAGGAAAAGGTCGCTGATCTGAAGCTTCCCGAAGGGTATGCGCTTAAACAGCATGATCTGGAACAGCCGTGGCTTGAAGATAAATATTCAATGAAGTGGGACGGAGAGTGGCATATCACCCTTGAAGTCTTCAGGGACCTGGGGATCGCATTTGCGGCAGTAATGGTCATTATTTATGTTATGATCGTTGGCTGGTTCAGGTCTTTTATCGTGCCTATTGTTATCATGGCGCCTATCCCGCTTTCTCTGGTAGGTATCCTGCCCGGCCATGCGATGATGGGGGCATTTTTCACGGCAACGTCGATGATCGGTTTTATCGCGGGTGCCGGGATAGTGATAAGGAACTCTATCATCCTGGTGGATTTCATCGAGCTTAAGATCAATGAGGGGATGCCGCTGAAAGAGGCTGTTGTCCAGGCCGGGATCATCAGGTTCAGGCCGATGCTCCTGACTGCGGCCGCTGTTGTTGTAGGGTCATCGGTCATTCTTTTTGACCCTATATTCCAGGGCATGGCAATTTCGCTTATGGCAGGTGAAGTGGCTTCAACATTACTTTCAAGGACACTTGTTCCTGTGCTGTATTATATGTACAAAAAAAGAGAGATGGCTTAAAAAAATATAGCTGAATATAAATATCAAGGAGATTGAAATGTACATTGCAAAAACTGATAAATGGTATCTTGAGAGAGTGATATGGATGGTAGCGGGGATCTTCGCCCTTGGAGGAACCATTCTCGCGGCTGTTCATAGTAAATACTGGCTTATTCTTACCGGGCTGGTTGGTGTTAACCTGATAATATTTGCTTTAACGGGGTTCTGCCTTATGGCAAATATATTGTATAAGCTGGGAGCAAGACCGGAGATCGAACCCAAAAGCGGAAGCTGTTCCTCATGTAAATGAACTGAGAGTTTTATTGCTGGAATAGAACGGATAATGGAAATAAAAAACCCCTGAAGGACAATGCCTTCAGGGGTTTTGTTTTTAGCTGTTTATTATCCGCAGGATGAACCGCAGCTTGAGCCGCAGGATGAACCACTCTCTGGCGGATTAGGATTATTGATAACAAATCCCTGCCTTGTGCCGTCATCCACAAAGTGTATTTCCATACCCTTGAGGCTTTCGAGTGATGCATTATCAAAAAAGAACTTTACTCCGTCTTTTTCGACTGTTTCATCACCGTCAACAGCGGCCTCAACAATATCTATGCCGTAAGAAGGACCGCAACAACTGCTGCCGGATGTATAGAATCTGAATCCCCACTCAGCTTTACCTTCTGAGGACAATATCTCTCTTGATTTTTCTACTGCTACGTCTGATATGTTTACCATTTTAAACCTCCTGATTTTTGGCACTAAAAAAGCTAATTTTCAGTGTCCTTTCTACGTATAGATTAAAGCAAAATAATCAAAAATGCAAATATTTTTTAGATTAAAAGAGATAAGTGCTGTTTACATTAAGAAGGTACTAATAAATATTCCTGTCGTGACATAAAGACCGGTCCTGACATGAATCTGAGGACACTGAAGACCGGTCTGTCCTCAAGGGGATATTTATAACTGAAGCATCTTTGATCTATATCCCCTTAGTTTCATATGCTTTTTACCTGCTGGCTGCTTTATACACCTGTCCTGTTTTTAATAATGTAAAGTTGCCGATACCTTCTTCTGTCTTGATCTGTCTGAATACATTGCATGTCATGCAGGAAAGTGATTTTTGTGCAAAATCACCCTGGACCTTTCCTCCGCAGAATGTGCCTGCTATTGACCAGCATATGCGGCCTGCATTTTTACCGTTGTTGATGTCGTCTGATGAAGTGTCTATTGCTGCTGGGCATACACCAAGGTCGTTTGTTTTTGTCCCGCCCGGTTCTCTGCCGCATTCTTTGATCTCCCAACAGTTCTTTGCGTTCATATATATTCCCTCCTTTTTAAAGTTCTGGAATTATGTTTTGCAAATGCCATACCACTATATCATGCTAAGGAAAAGGTCGATAAATGAAAGAGTTACGCTCCGGTTTTTCTTAGGGGATTGGGGTGGTAAGCATAGGGTGTGTGATTTAACACAGGGTATGATCTGTAATCAGACGATTTTGTTATATTTTCTATAATGTCAGCATTTTTTCTTTATGTTAAAATCTTACATTATGGAGAGGGAATCAACAGAACTGCTCGAAAGTGTACAGAAAATTCTCACTGAAGGGGGAATGACCCTTTCAGTAGCAGAATCCTGTACCGGAGGTCTTGTCAGCCATTATATTACCTCTGTTCCAGGTTCCAGCGCTTTTTTTCGGGCAGGTATCGTCGCATATTCTAAAGATATAAAAGAATGTGTGCTTAGTGTTTCTGCTGATACTATAGGTCGTTACGGTCTGGTCAGTGCTGAGACAGCAGTTGAAATGGCTGAAAAGGTCCGGGTGCTGACAAAATCGGATTTTTCGCTATCCACGACAGGCAATCTCGGGCCTGAGGTGCTCGAGGGAAAAGAGAGAGGGTTGGTCTATATAGCTGCTGCTGGTAACGGGAAGAGCATTTCTGAGGAATTGCACCTGAAAGGTGACAGGGATGGTAATAAGAAAGCCGCAGCGTTGGCTGCTATAAGATTACTGCTTAATCTTCTTAAGGGGGAATTGTCATAGAAAAGCAGAGTTCTTTATTTGATAACAGCGGGGATGATGTTTCTGAGGGTGCAAAAACGGAAATACAAAAGCTCGTTAAGGAGCTGAATTACCATTGTTACCAATATCACGTTCTTGATGCACCGGTCATATCGGACCTGGAATATGATCGTATGTATAATGAATTAAAAATGAAGGAAGAAGAGACAGGTTATGTTCTTCCTGATTCACCTACCAGGCGTGTGGGCGCGCCCCCTCTTGACCGCTTTAAAAGGGTCAGACATGCGCAGCCTATGCTCTCTCTTGGAAATGCCTTTTCATATGATGAGATAAGAGAATTTGACCTGAGGCTTAAGCGGAACCTTAAGTCCGAAGCAGAAATAACCTATACTGTTGAGCCTAAATATGACGGTCTTGCTATCGAACTTGCATATGAGAACGGTTTTTTGAAAAAGGCATCAACAAGAGGGGATGGAAGTGTGGGAGAGGATGTTACTCAGAACATTAAAACTATAAAGGCCATACCTTTAAAGATAGAAGGTGACAGTCTTCCCGTGCGGATCGATATACGCGGTGAGGTATATATGGATATGCAGGAATTTGAGGAGTTGAACAGAAAAAGGGAGAAGGCCGGGGACGCGCCTTTTGCCAATCCGAGGAATGCTGCGGCCGGCTCTATCAGGCAGCTTGACCCATCGATCACAGCAGGAAGAAGGCTGCATCTTGCCTGCTACGGTGTCGGAGCAGTAACCGGACAGGAATTCAGCAGACAGGCGGAGTTTATTGAGTGGCTCGAAAGTAAACGGTTTCCTGTTCCCTTTATGGTAAGACTTTCAGAGGGCATAGACGGGGTAATTGATGTTGTCAAAGAAATAGAAGAGAAAAGAAACGATTTTCCTTTTGAGATAGACGGGGCGGTTATTAAGGTCAATGACTTCAGCCTTCAGCAGCAGCTTGGTGTAAAGACAAGGGAGCCCCGATGGGCGGTTGCGTATAAATTTAAGGCACATAGCGGGATAACCAGAATACTGGATATAGTCCCGAGCGTTGGGAGGCTTGGGACGATAACACCTGTTGCAGAACTTGAACCTGTCAGTATCGGAGGGGTAACGGTTTCCAGGTCGACCCTGCATAATTGGGATGAAATAAAAAGGCTGGGCATAGGTGTCGGAGATGAGGTGAAAGTCGAAAGGGCCGGTGATGTAATACCTCATGTTGTGGCAGTTATCAAAAAGGGTGACGCGGATCAGCTCCCGCCCCCTGCAATATGCCCTGTATGCGGTTCTTCTGTTGAGAAAGATGAGGGCGGTGTTGCTTACCGCTGTATCGGCCTTAACTGTTCAGCTCAGGCATGTGAACGCATTAAGCACTATGCATCAAGGTCCGCAATGGACATTGAAGGTATGGGTGAGAAGAATGTGGAGCTGTTGTATTCCAATGGACTGATCTCTCATTTTGCGGACATGTACAGTCTGAGTAAAGAAGACCTGCTGAAGCTGCCGAGATTTGCTGAAAAGTCCGCTGCCAACCTTATCGATGCAATAGAAAAAAGTAAAGAAGCAACTCTTGCGCGTTTTATATATTCACTCGGCATACTTCATGTGGGAGAATATTCCGCAAAGCTTCTCGCTGGAAATTATGAGAAGCTTGAAGATCTATATGGCATTAAGGAAGATGAGATAATAAGTATCAAACAGATGGGGGAGAAAATAGCCGGAAGCATTGAACGCTTCTTTAATGATAAGGGTAACCTTGATACATTGAACAGGCTTAAAAGCATGGGCCTGACCATCTCTAACCTTGATTATAAAAGCGAAGGAAAACAACAGGGCAGTTTTGAAGGGCTTACTTTTGTTTTAACAGGTACACTGCCTGAACCGAGGAAGAATATCAAAACACTTATCGAGGACCGTGGCGGGCATGTTGCCGGTTCTGTTTCAAAGAGCACGGATTATGTTGTTTGCGGGGAATCACCGGGTTCCAAACTGGAAAAGGCGGAGGCCCTGGGTATAAGAACCCTCTCGTATGAAGAGCTGGATAAAATGATAAAGGAACGGGGATGATTGATTTTACCCGTCAATATATGTAATTTACATTATGGCTAAAGAAAATTATAAAAAATGGATCCTGATCGCAATATTTCTTTTTCTTGCCGTAACAACTCTGGTTTCGATGGAAACATCTGACTATAAGAAAAAGCCGCAGGTGCGCAGTTCCGGGCCGGTGGTCAAGGCTGACACTGCAAAGGAATTTGCGGAACTGCCTGATGACGCGGCCGCGCTTTCGGTCATAGGAGATAAATATTTCGAGGACAACAAGTTTGCCGAGGCTATAGAAGCTTATGAAAAGGCGGTTAAACTCTCCCCTGATGATGTTGATACATATAATGACCTTGGTCTGGCGTACCATTATACAGGCAGGTCTGATATCGCAATTGACAGACTAAGAAAAGGTGCTGAAGCCGGACCGTCCTATCAGAGGATATGGCTTACCCTGGGGTATGTGCTTATATCAACCGGCAGGAGCAGTGAGGCGGACGCGGCACTTGAAAAAGCATTAGAGCTTGGTCAGGAGTCTGATATAGGAAAAGAGGCAGCAAGATTGAAAGCGCTTATAAAACAGTAGGATTACATTGTTTACAATTGGCTTGTTTTTTGTGGAGGGTGTTTTTACGGTTTGTCTTAGCTGCGGACGCCGGAATATTCGATCGTTAAGTACTCTAAGTACTCTTCAACATAATCGTTTAATTCCGATGGGGCTTCTACCCCGAACTTTTTCAGTTCTTCCTGTATTTCTGTTGGTGTCAGTTCTGTCATCATTTTACCTGAGGCTATTATAGCAAGTAGTATGCCTGAAAACCTTAAATATAAGTCACTGATTTTAAATAGAATTTAATCAGGGAGTATTCCTTTTGAGTGACAATTTTTGACACTTTGGGAAGATTTTGACTATATGTGTGAAGATAACTTATTGAAAAGTATATGTAATTGTTTATTGTTAGGTCAATGATGTTTATTTGGATTAAGTGCGATTCTATTGCAACAGTCTGTATTTTTTTTTCAACACAACATAATGGTATTAATGATACAGGGTATTTGACTTTTACCGCAAGTATTTATTATATAAGAAGCTGTTCTAAAATTAAAAATATATAAAGAGGTGGTTACAGATATGACAAAAACGAATCTTGAGTTTAAAACAGAAGTTAAACAGCTGCTTGATCTTATGATACATTCACTATATTCCCACAAGGAGATATTCCTGAGGGAACTCATATCCAATGCATCTGATGCCATAGACAGGGCGAAGTACGAGGCTCTTACCAATAAAGAAGTCATGGAAGGTGACGGGGAATGGAAGATCAAAATAATTCCGAACAAAGATGCCGGCACATTGACGATAAGTGATAACGGTATAGGTATGACAAAAGATGAAATGATCTCATCGCTCGGCACAATTGCGCACTCCGGGACAAAGGAGTTTATGGCTGCCTTGCAGAGCAAAGAAGTCAAGGAAAATCCTGAGCTTATCGGCCAGTTCGGTGTCGGTTTCTATTCATCATTCATGGTGGCTGACAGTGTTACGGTAGTATCAAGAAAGGCCGGGCAGAAGGGTCAGGCTGTTAAATGGGAATCAACTGCTGATGGTTTTTATGCTATTGAAGATGTCGAAAAAGAAGGCAGGGGAACTGAGATAACCCTTCATCTTAAAGAGGATGAAAAGAAATATACTGAGGAGTGGGAACTGAGAAACGTTGTCAGGAAATATTCTGATTACATAGAACATGCTGTTGTCATGGATGTGGAGCGTGAGGAAGACAGCAAGATCAAAGAGGGTGAGAAGGTAAAGGTCAAAGAGGAAGAGACTCTGAATTCCAAGAAGGCGATCTGGCTGAAAGACAAGTCTTCTATTGAAGAAAGTGAATATAACGAATTTTATAAACATATCTCACATGACTTTACTGATCCTGCAAAGATCATTCATTACAGGGCTGAAGGCACATCGGAGTTTGCCGCTCTCCTTTATATACCTTCAAAGGTCCCGATGGATATTTTTTATAAGGAGTACAAGATGGGTCCAGCGCTCTATGTGAAAAGAGTGCAGATCATGGATCATTGCGAGCAGCTGCTTCCTCTTTATCTCAGATTTGTTAAAGGGGTGATCGACTCTTCTGATCTGCCGCTGAATGTTTCCAGAGAGATACTTCAGAACAATAAACAGATCGATATTATAAATAAGAGCATCACAAAGAAGATCCTTGACACGCTTGCTGATATGAAAAAGAATGACTACGATAATTACATTCTTTTTTATAATGAGTTCGGGCGCATACTAAAAGAAGGTATACATTACGATTTTTCAAGAAAAGATGCGATCGCTGATCTGCTTCTTTTTTATTCGTCTCAGAAAGCTGACAATACATACACTACCCTTCAGGAGTATGTTGATAACATGAAGGAAGGTCAGGAGGATATCTATTATGTAACTGGTTCTTCCCGTGACGATATCATGAAGTCTCCTTATCTCGAAGCATTCAAGGAGAAGGGCTATGAGGTATTCATAATGCTTGAAGAGGTGGATGATGTTATCATGAGCAGCCTCGGCGAATACAAAGGGAAGAAGATAAAGTCTGTTATCAAGGGCGATATAGATCTGGACAAATCAAAAGGTGAAGAGAAGAAAGAGGCGGAGAAGAAACTCAAAACTCTTATCGCACTTATAAAGGAACAGCTGAAGGATGATGTGGCGGATGTACGTCTTTCAGGCAGACTTAAAGATACTGCCTGCTGTCTGGTTGCGGCAGAGGGCGGGATGGACCCGCAGATGGAAAAGCTTATGCGTCAGATGGGTCAGCAGATGCCTGAGAATAAACGTATACTCGAGATAAATCCATCACATGCCTTATTTGATGCAATGAACAGGATATTCGAAAAAGACCAGAAGGCAATGGGACTTGAAGAGTACATAAATATTCTGTATAATCAGGCCCTGCTGCTTGAAGGTTCTAAACCTAAAGACCCTGCGGCATTTGCGAGCGCGGTAACAAGGCTGATGGTTAAGGACGCTGAGAAGAACTGAGGATAGAGATAAAACAGGCAGCCGGAAAAGATATTATCCTTTTCTTTGCAGCCATGTCATCGGGTCAACAGACATGCCATTATGCCTTATTTCGAAATAAAGGGCAGGAACATTTGTGAGCTGTGATACATCGGTTTTCCCGATGTCCATGCCCTTGATCAGTAGATTACCCTGTTCAATGACAAGGTCTTTCAGGTTGCCGTATAAGCTGAAATAGCCGCTGCCGTGGTCAATTATCAATGTTTTGCCGTATCCCTTTACATTGCTGATATAGACGACCCTGCCGCCTGCAATGGCCTTTACGCTGTTGTCGGTCCCGGTCTTTATCTCAACACCGCTTTTGAACGAAGTGACCTTGAATTCGGGGTCAGTATATTTTCCATAGGGAATTATCACTGAGCCTTCTACAGGCCACGGTATAGCGCCCTTTAGTGTGCTGAACCCCGGGCCGAGAATGGCTTTGGGAATTGTTTTTGATCTCAGTTGTTTAATGACTGATTGAAATTTTTTTGAAGTGTTTTCGAGTGACTTGATCTTTTTCTCGTAAGCGATCCTGCGGGCTTGTACTTTGGCAAGAAGGTCGTCCTTCGCTGAGCGGTTCGCTTTTAGTTCACCTTTTCTTCTTTGGGCCTGTGTACGATCTTCCATCAGGTTTTTTTTGACGGTTTCGAGGTCCGATCGTTTAAGATTTATCTCTTTTATACTGGTGCTGTATTCATCAATGATGTTTTTATCATAATAGGCCATCAGGTTGAGATAGTTGCTCTTTCTTATGAGGTCCTGGTAATCTTTTGCGGAGATAAGCACAAATGCCTTGCCGCCGTACTGCCTTTTGTAAATGGCTATGATGCGCTCTTTAAGATATAGCTTGCGGCTGTCCAGCCTCTCGTTAAGTGATATGACATCATCAGCGAGTTTATCGATCTCTGTCTGTGTATAAGATATGCTTGTGTCGAAACGCCTGAGTTCTTTTTCTTTTTTAGAGATGTTCTTGTCTATATCTTTTATCTTTGTCTGTATGGATGTCTCTTTTTTCTTTGTTTCAGTGATCTTCTTTATCTTCTGTTTTATCTTTTCCTGGATGTTCGAAAGCGTATCTCCCGCGTTTGCGGCATAAACATCTGCAGGGCCGACAGGAAACATGGGAAGAATGAATGCGGACATGGAAAACAGTAATAAAAAAAAGGCATTCAGTTTTCTGCTTCTCATAAGCTCTTCCCGCCTCCTTGTTAGTACCGGATCTTACCGACAGCTATGAAGCTTCCGACAATGCTCATGAAGGCGCCGGCAACAGGCACTGACAGGTAGACCGCTATTGGCAGAGATGTTACAGCCAGACTTATAGAAGGGATAAATTCAATTACCTTGATAGAGGTGAAAGTGTATATGCCGAACAGTGAAATAGCGCTGATCATGCCGCCTGTTGTTCCAATGAACAGACCTTCTATCAGAAAAGGAAGCCTTATAAATGCCCTGGGCGCTCCCAGGAGTTTTAATGTTTCGATATCGTCATTTCTTCGATTAAAAAATATTTTAATAGTGCTGTAGGTCATGAAGGTAACAGCAATAAATACCGCACATCCGAAAAAGAGGGCCCCTGTTTTCATTGCCCTTGATATATTATTTAATGACGAGAGCCAGTCCTCTCCATACTGAACATCTTTGACCCCGTTCAGCTTTTTTATCTGAGCGACCTTTTGTGTTACGAGTTCAGGCTCAAGAAGTTCTTTTTTCAGTTTAAGCTCAAACGAGGACGGCAGCGGGTTTTCATCGAATACATCGAGCACAAGGGCATTTTCTCCAAGTATCTGACGTATTTCAACAAGGGCCGTATCCTTTGATATATAGTTGGCTTCTATAATGTCACTGTCTTTATTGAACTGCGACTTTAGAACGTTTTCGGCATCAGGAGTTATCTTCTCATCCATATATACAATTATTCCAAAGCTCTTGGACCAGTGCTTAAGGACTGACTCAAGGTTCAGGTTTATCATGATAAATGTAGAGAATATGGAAAGCCCGATACTGATGGACAGGATAGTGAGAAGATTTATCCACTTCTCAAGCCAGATGTTCTTAAAAGCTGTTTTTATGGAATATCTGATCGTTCTCAACCGATAGACTCCTTGTCAATATATTGATTGTTTATGTTAAGTACTCTGCAGCCGGTCCCTTTGTAAAGTTCAGTATTGTGGGTTGCCAGCAGGATTGTAGTGCCTTTTTTGTTTATGTCTTCAAACAGATCCATTACTGCTTTCGAGTTACCGGCATCAAGGTTGCCTGTCGGTTCATCGGTAAGCAGGACGATCGGTTTGGTTATGACGGCCCTTGCTATTACAACCCTCTGCTGTTCTCCGCCGGATAAAAACTGAGGGAATGCGCTGGCAGTATGTATCAGATTCACCTTTTCAAGAAGTTCGTTCACAAGGCCCCGGATCTTTTGCGGATGCATTCCGATGAATTCCAGGGGTAGTGCCACATTTTCATAAACTGTTTTATTCTGGAGCAGCCTAAAGTCCTGAAAGACGATACCTATATGGCGTCTCAACTCCGGTATGGCTTTTTGTTTTAATTTGCTGACCTCCCAGTCAGCAACGGATATGTGGCCGCTGTCAGGCCTTTCAGAGCAGAATATCAGCTTGAGCAGTGTTGATTTGCCGGCTCCGCTCGGCCCGGTCAGGAAGGTAAGCTCGCCTTTTTTTATTATTAGCGAGAGGTTTTTAAATACGGGTTTTTTTCCGTAACTCTTTGATATATCATTTAGTACGATCATTTTTGGAGTTCCTTTGATTTATTAATCGATATTTCAGGCATAAAACTTTAATTGTTATGTAAAAGTTTATCTATTAGCCTTATACATGTCTAAAAAAAACTTATTTGTAGGTAAGTTATCTGATTTGTTAAAATTGTGGCTAATTAGAAAATTTATTGGTATTGCCGGCCGGGCGTAGGAAAAGATTGAAATATGGCCGGTAATCTGAACTTGTTGGGGGGAATATGTTAACAGTAAAAGAAGTTTTATTATCAAAAAGTTCTGCAATATGGTCTATCGAGCCTGAGGAAACCATATATAATGCACTTGAGATAATGGCGGAAAAGGACATCGGCGCACTGCTTGTTATGGACGGTGAACAGGTTGCCGGTATTTTTACAGAAAGGGATTATGCCCGCAAGGTGGTCCTTAAGGGGAAATTATCAAAAAAGGTCACTGTCGGAGAACTGATGACCAAAGAGATATACTGTATAAATTCGGACAAGTCCGTTGAAGAGTGTATGGCCCTCATGACAGCGGCACGCTGCAGGCATATGCCGGTTTTTGAGAACAAAAAGCTTGTCGGGATAATGACATATGCCGATATTGTCAATGCTGTAATAGTTGATCAGAAAGTAAAGATCCAGGACCTAGAATCCTATATTTCAGGCTGTGACTGGTAACAGATACACCAGCCTTTTAAAAATTCTTCATATATCTACGTAGTAAAAATATCCCATACATCCAATATGTAAATGATTTTTTTGGGTGTAATGTTTATAATAAAGTCTCGTTGGGGGGGAAGGAAATTGTATATATATGCTGATGGAAAAAAGGGCAGACAAAAGGATTGATGCAGATATAGCAACAAGGTTCTACTGCCGTGGTGTTCTCTATGCTGGCAATATTACCAACCTTTCTGAAAAAGGTCTCTTTATCAGTATGGAAGAGGTCTGCCTTTCTTCCGGTCTGCCGTTCGAGGTTTTAATAGAAAATAACGGTAATACCATCAGTGTCCCTGCCTATATTAAAAGGATCGTTATGGTTCCTGACTCAAATAACGGGATCGGGGTTGAGATCTCTGACCCGTCTGAAGAGTACATCAGTTTTGTGAACAGCCTCGGGATGGAATGACATATTCATGTCATCTGACAGTACAAAGTGGAGATTTGCTGTTGACCGTGGCGGTACTTTTACCGATATAGTAGCTGTTGACCCTGAAGGTATTTTTCATATCCACAAACTTCTTTCCCATTCTTCAGCTTATAAGGACGCATCCATTGAGGGGATAAAAAGGGTCCTTGCTCTCTCTCCAAAAACAGAACTGCCAGGAGAACATATTGACAGGATAAGGTTCGGCACAACAGTTGCGACAAATGCATTGCTTGAGCGGAAAGGGTGCAGGGTCGCTCTGCTTGTGACAAAGGGGATGGTCGACCTTCTTGAAATAGGACATCAGGACAGACCGGACATTTTCTCTCTCTGCATCAATAAACCCTCCAATGTATATACATCAGTTGTGGAAGCGGATGAACGGATAGACCAGCGCGGCAATATTATAAAGCAGATAGATCAAAAGGGTATGGGCCGCATTGTCAGATCCTTGAAAAATGAAGATGTTGATGCAGTTGCCATTGTGTTTATGCATTCATGGAAAAATCCTGTTCACGAACTGCTCTGCGAGGCAGTGCTTAAAAAATACGGTATTACGAACATATTCCTTTCCCACCGATCTGTCAACAGGATAAAGATAGTAGGCCGCGGCCAGAGCGCCCTTGCAGATGCTTATCTGAGCAGGGTCCTTTCTGAATATATGCAGGAAATAAGGACTGCCGCCGGGGATATCTCTGTTGAGTTCATGCAGAGCAACGGGGCCACATGCAGCCCCGCGGAATTTACCGGCAAGAGCGCTCTTCTTTCCGGGCCGGCAGGCGGTGTTATAGCAGTTGCCGGAGTTGCTGCTGCAAAAGGACTTAAAGGCGTCATAGGGTTTGATATGGGCGGGACCTCAACAGATGTATCGAGATATGACGGGAAAATAGAAAAAGTATATGAGCAGACAATAGGGGGCGTATCGCTTCAGACAGAGGTGCTGAACATTGTGACAGTTGCCGCGGGCGGAGGCTCCGTACTCGGGTTTGACGGGCAGAAAATGACTGTCGGCCCTGAATCAGCTGGTTCGTGTCCCGGCCCTGCCTGTTACGGTTTTAACGGCCCTTTGACAGTGACAGATGCAAATCTCCTGACAGGCAGACTTATTCCCGAACATTTTCCCCTGACATTCGGCAGTGATGGATGTTCCCCGCTTGATACAAATATAGTGAAGAAAAAATTTGCAGGGCTTGCCTTTGAAATAAACAGGGCAATGGATACGCAATACGCAATACATGATATTGCCCTCGGATTCCTGAAGGTCGCAAATGAAAAGATGGCAATGGCCATAAAAGAGATATCAGTATCAAAGGGCGTTGATGTGCGGGATTACGCGCTCGTCAGCTTCGGCGGCGCAGGGGGACAGCATGCGTGCAGTATAGCATCCCTTCTTGATATGGAGATGGCGGTTGCTCATCCCTTGAGCAGTGTCATGTCAGCATACGGTATCGGTCTTTCAAAACAGGAATACAAGCTTGAAAGAACAGTACTGATGGCTTTTCATGAAAACAGTGTTCATGAACTGGATGAGTTGTTCAGGGACATGGAAAAGGAACTATTTAAAAGTAGCTCTTTGAGCACGAAGGCGTATGAGAAAAGATATGAAGTTGATATCCGTCCTTCAGGCACTGAATCTTATCTGACAATTGAATATTACGATTACGAAAAAACCGTAGCTGAATTTGGACGTCAGTACGAAAGAGCATTCGGGTTCAGACCTTCTTCTGTATCTCTTGAAGCAGTCAATGTCAGGATAGAGTTGAAAGACAGCCATGAATTTTTTCCTCCATACAAAGAAGGCAGCGAAAGCGCTGATAAAGCACCCGGTTCTGAAGAGTACAGAGAAATATATTATGAAGGTAATTTAATAAAGGCCCCTGTATACCGCAGGCAGGATCTTTCCATGGATGATATCAAAGGTCCAGCATTTATTGCTGACGGGAACACCACTATTGTGGTTGAGCCTGGTTTTGATGTTCATATCAATAAACAGGGTATCATCACTATGAAAAGAACTGACAAAAAAGAGGCAAGGGTAATTGATAATTCCGGCAGACCTGATCCTGTACTCCTTGAGGTATTCAATAACCTCTTCAAGGGCACAGCAATTGAAATGGGCCTTGCCCTGAAAAATACCGCGTATTCAGTAAGTATGAAAGAACGGCTAGATTTTTCGTGCGCGCTTTTTGATTCCTTCGGCAACCTTGTTGCGAACGCCCCGCATATTCCTGTTCATCTCGGTTCCATGGCGGATACTGTTCGCGCGGTTATTGAGGACAGGGGAAATGTAATGAGACAGGGGGACATTTACCTTACAAACAATCCATACAGGGGAGGTTCGCATCTGCCTGATATGACAGTTGTCTGTCCTGTTTTTTCAAATGATGGAAAGCTTATATTCTTTACCGCTGCAAGAGGCCATCACGCGGACGTAGGCGGAACAGTTCCCGGTTCAATGCCGCCCGTGGCTTCGCATATTGATGAAGAGGGTGTGCTGATTGACAGCTTTCTTCTGGTGAGTGAAGGGGAGTTCAGGGGGGATGAGTTAAAAGAACTCCTGCTCGGACATAAATATCCGGCAAGAAATATCCCTGAACGCTTAGCTGATCTCAGTGCGCAGATAGCGGCCTGCGCCAAAGGCGTAAATGAGATAAAAGGTATTATCTCAAGGTACGGTCTTGAGACAGTTAATGCGTATATGAAATATATACAGGACAATGCCGAGTACTCAGTAAAAAAAGCGCTCGCACAGTTCCTTGATAAAAACAGTTTCAGCTCGTCCTTTGAAGATCGTCTGGATGACGGTAGTGTGATAAAAGTATCGGTCTCAGTTGACGGCGGCATCAATCCGCCCGAGACCCTCAAGGCTGTCATTGATTTTTCCGGCACAGGGGGACAGCATTTACATGATAACCTCAATGCCCCGAACTCAGTTGCAAGCTCAGCGGTCATGTATGTGCTGCGTGCGCTTGTTGCCAAAGACATCCCCCTTAACAGCGGAAGCCTAAAACCTGTTGATATTATCATCCCGCCCAAAACAATTTTGAGCCCTGAATATCCCGCGCCTGTTGCAAGCGGAAATGTCGAAACATCACAGAGGATAGTAGATGTGCTTCTTGGTGCATTCGGTATAGCTGCTGCTTCACAGGGAACCATGAATAATCTCCTTTTTGAGATCGATGGTGAAACGCCTTATTATGAGACCATAGCAGGAGGCTCCGGTGCAATGGACGGCTGTCATGGGGCTTCCGGTGTGCAGGTGCATATGACAAACACAAGGATGACAGACCCTGAGGTGCTTGAGTTCCGGCATCCGGGGGTGAGGGTGGAGCAGTTCAGGCTGCGTAAAGGTTCGGGTGGTGACGGTGAGTACAGGGGAGGGGACGGAGTTGTCCGGGAACTGAAATTTCTGAAGCCTGCCACAGTTTCGATCCTGTCTGAAAGAAGGGTTTATGCGCCTTATGGAATGAATGGGGGTGCGGATGGACAGAAGGGTGTTAATCTCCTTAAAAAAGCATCCGGTGAGATAAAGGAGCTAGGGCATCGGGAGATCTTGAAGGTAAATGAAAATGAATCGGTTATTATTGAGACGCCCGGTGGGGGCGGGTATGGGAAAACGTAGGGAATAATTTATGAATTACCCCTACAATATGACCTCCCCTTGCCCCTCCTTATCAATTAGGGGATTTAAATTCTCCCCTAGATCAGTTGCAGTAAATCTTTCCTATAGCCTCTCACCCCTTACCTCTAACCCTTTATCTCTTCTGCCCTTGCCTTTACTTCCGCACTTTTTAAAAAATTGATAATAGTGTAAGTTATTATTGATATTAAAATATGCGGGAAGTCGAGGTCTATCTGACTAACATCGGATCTCTGATGTTAGTACCATTAAATAGCTAATAACCGATCGGAAGGATTTTATGAGTAACATTAAACTTGTTTTGGAATATGATGGCAGTAGTTATAACGGCTGGCAGCGCCAGACGAATACTAAAAATACGGTTCAGGGAAGAATTGAGTATGTGCTGCAGTTGATGACAGGAGAAAAAATCGAGCTTCATGGGTCAGGCCGTACAGACACAGGAGTTCATGCGCTGGGTCAGGTTGCGAATTTTCATACTAGAAGTAAAATGGGACTTCCGGAAATCAAGGACTATCTTCATAAATACTTTCCGGAGGATATTAATCTTCTGGACATCCAGGAGATGCCTGAACGTTTTCATTCAAGGCTGAATGCAAATGGGAAAGAGTATTCATACCGGATCTGGAACCATCCTTCTAAAAAGACTATTTTCAACAGGGGTTATTATTATCAGATAACAAAACCTCTGGATATCGAAAAAATGAAACAGGCCGCGAAGTTGTTTGTTGGGACCAAAGACTTTCGGAGTTTTACTGCCTTGAAGTCCAAGAAAAAATCGACCGTGAGGACTATCTCGAATATTGAAATTCTTAAAAAGGGAAGTGAGATCACCCTCAATTTTTCGGGAGATGGTTTTCTTCATAAAATGGTCAGAGTGATTGCCGGTACGATCATTCAGGTTGGTTTAGGTGAGATCCCTGTCTCAGAGATCAATGAAATGTTTGAAAAGGAAAAACGTTCAGTTGCCGGCTTTACTGCTCCTCCTCATGCCTTGTTTCTGGTTAAGGTCACTTATTGACCCTGAGGGTGGAGTTGCGTCTACTCATTTCAGAATTCTAATTGATCCCGCAATAATCCAATTTCTTTTCTTAATTTCCTGCTACTACTTCAGAACTACACCATTAAATACGATAAGATGCGTACATATAAAGGATATGTTTTATTGTTATCCTCATTAAATAATCAGTGTTTTAAAAATATAGCTGAATGAAGAGGAAAGAGATCATGGAAGAAAAAGAAATATTGCTTGAAACAGGGACCAATGAATTTGAAATTCTGGAATTCATTATCGAAGAAAAGCTGCCAAACGGAAAAGGTGCGGAACGTCATTGTTTCGGGGTGAATGTTGCAAAGGTTGTGGAGGTTATTGAGTCTCAGACCCTGGAAGCTAAAGACTATTCAGTGACAAACATGCTCACGAGAATATAATAGTTACTGAATTCAGTCAAACGATACAGGGGTTCCTGGTTTCGGGTGTGGTAGAGATTCAGAGATTGAACTGGAAAGACTTGATCCCTCCTGGTGAGTATATACGGCGGTTGAATACCAAGTCCATCATCGGTGTGGTGGATAGACAGGATCATTTTATACAGCTCCTTGACCTTGAGCATATTGTATCTGACCTCAGTCCTGAATCCGCTAAAGATCTTTGTGGAACAACAGTCAGGTCATCAAAGGAGTATAGGGCCTTAGTGGTCGAAGATTCTCCAACCATACAGGACATGATCGATAAAAGTCTTAAACACTCCAATTTCAAGGTTGAACTCGTAAACAATGGAGAGGAAGCATTTAAATTCCTGACAGATCTTAAAGAGAAGGCAAAAGCGGCAAAAAAGAAGGTCAAAGATTACCTCGAAGTTGTGATCAGCGACATTGAAATGCCATTGCTGGATGGTTTTACTCTTACCAAAAAGATCAAAAACGATGAAGAACTTCGGGATCTTCCTGTTATACTGTATTCTTCAATTATCACAGATGAACTCCGGCACAAAGGTGAATCTGTTAAAGCGGATGTTCAGATCTCAAAGCCGGAAATGAACAGGATGGCAGAAATGGCCATAGGTCTGATAGAAGGGTAATGACCATCAGGAATGAAATATAAATATGGATATTAACTTTAATGAAGATCTAAAAATAGTAGCTACCTTTATAGAGGAAACAAAAGAACATCTGACGGAAATTGAGCAGGGCATTCTGTTGGTGGAAAAGGGCGGACAGGATATTGATGACGGACTTGTTCATTCCATGTTCAGAGCGGCTCACTGCATAAAAGCAGGAGCGAATTTATTGAAATTCTATAATATAGAAACGCTGTCATATGAGATGGAAAACACTTTGCAGGATTTGCGCCAGCAAAAACAGGTTTTAACTAAAGATATGGTCGATGTTTTTCTTAATGGCATAGATAAGCTGGAAGAATTGCTCAATGATCTTAAACGGAGCTATAAATTTGATTGATCATCGGGTGGTGTCACAGCAGTCTGCTTTATAATCTATTTATGTATTTGACCTCTCTGAATGTGATCCGGAAAGTTGTTCCCGTATTTCTTTGCAATTCAATAGTGCCGGCAAGCTGGTCCGTCAGTGCGTTCAGCAGGTGAAGGCCGAGGGTGTTGGTATGTCTGAAATCAATATCTTCAGGGAAACCGATGCCGTTATCACGGACCGTCAATGTAAATTCACCGTTGCTGTCTGATCTGATGGTTGCTTTGATATGTCCGTTTTTTCCTTCAGGGAACGCGTGTTTGATACAGTTTGAGATAAGTTCATTTAAGATCAGTCCGCACGGGATGGCGGTATCAATATCGAAGTAGATCTCTTCGGCATGTATTTCCCGTTTGATAGTCTCGGTATTCACTCCGTACGTAACGAGCAGGCTGATTATCATCTCTTCAATATATCCCTGGAAATTTATCTTTGCCAGGCTGTCCGACTGATAGAGCTTTTCATGGATTGTCGCCATGGCGTTTATGCGGTTCTTGCTTTCCCGCAGGGTCGCAAGCGACTGTTCATCATTTGTGTATCCTGATTGGAGTTGAAGGATGCTTGAGATGATCTGCATATTGTTCTTGACCCTGTGATGAATTTCCCTGAGCAGGAGTCCTTTTTCTTCTTCCGCCCGCCGTCTTTCGATGATTTCGCGTTGAAGCAATAAATTGCTGGTCTGCAACTCGGAGGTGCGCTCTTCAACCCTTAGCTCCAAATTGTCATGGGCCTCTCTGAGGGCCTCATTGGCGGTCATAAGTTCTTCTTTAAGCAGCTCCTCCCGACTTCTGGCGCGATCGAGATTCAGCAGCGCCTCACGCAGTTCCGAGCTTAAATTCAGTTGAATTGTATCACATGTGCCTTCCGGACAACATCTTTCCAGACTCTTAAGTGCCTCTTGTAATTCTTCTTTTTTTTTCTTCATGGGAGCTGCTCCAGTACTAAAAACCAGAATAAAAATAATACTCAATAATGCATTCTTTATATATGATAAAATTTTACTATATATTGTTTCAATAGTCGGAGATTTTTAATCAGACCGTACCAATGTTGTATTAGTTCAACCAGGTACGATGTACAAATGGCCCACACGCAAGGTACTGAAAACATTCTTTTTTGATAAAGGAGGAATCGAAAATGTCACAACCTGAATTGCTCAGCGAAGAAGAAAAAGCAGTTTTTTTTAAGTTCTACGAAAACGCGAAATATAACGATCTCATACCGAAAAAGTACGCGCACATGATACACACAGCCGTTGCCATGGCAATAGGGTGCTCCCCTTGAATGGGAGTTTACTTCGGCGGCGCCGAAGATATGGATATTACCGATGAGGAAATAGCTGCGGTACGCGCTATGGTTATGGCTGTTTCAGCCGGTCGTATATTCTACGAGTCAAAAATAGTAGTGGAAAAAATGAAAGCAACTGCCGGTGATGAAGAAGCGGAACCCGGATGCGCTCCGGGTTGCTGTGATTAAAGGGGCGGGTTTCAACCCCGCCCCTACGAAATTCATTGTCTTAACTTACACGCTGTCTTTAAAGCAGTTCCGCTGCCTGTTCTGCCAGCTGTGACCTTGCGCTTGTCTTGAGGTTCAGATAGCAGAAGTTCTCCTGCTGGATGAACCTTGTTATGAGATACGCAAGCCCGTTCGATGCCGCATCCAGAAACGGTGAATCTATCTGGTCAAGGTCGCCTGTGAAGATGGCCTTAGTGCCCTCGCCGCATCTTGTGATGATGGTCTTTACATCAAGAGGCCTCAGGTTCTGTGCTTCATCGATTATGAGGTAACGTCTCGGAAGGCTTCTTCCTCTTATGTATGTGAGCGGTTCAATATGTATGATGTCCGACTCAATTAAATATTCAGCGCTTGTGTAGCGGGTGTCTTTACCTTCTATATTTTCATCGGATGTCCCGACTATAACATCGAGGTTGTCATATATCGGCTGCATCCATGGTTGGAGCTTTTCTTTGAGGTCTCCGGGCAGAAATCCTATGTCATTTCCTAACGGCACGATGGGTCTTCCTACAACCACCTGTTCGAATGTCGGGGCATAATCGGACTGGCCCTTCTGGTGCAATGCCTTTGTGCATAGGTGAAGACCGGCGGCCACTGCGAGAAGGGTCTTTCCTGTTCCTGCCTTTCCGGTCAGTGCAACAACATCCACCTTGTTCGAAAGAAGGGCGTCAATAGCGCATTACTGTTCGATGTTCTTGGGTGATATGTTCATTACAGAGCGTTGTCTTCTTATCAGCTCCATCTTGTCAGTGCCGTACGCCCTGAATATCTGGTCGCCGGAATGCAGATACCTTACTGACGTGATATCCTCAGATGTTTTATCACCTTCCTGTACCTTGCCGTACAGCTGAAATACTGTGGTCTTGTCTCTCAAATAGTCCTGTGTATTAAGCCCGAGCGTTTCAGCCTTTATCCTGACAGATGTGTCTTTTGAGACAAGGATAACAGGAGTCATGTCGCCGCTGTTCTCTGCTATTGTTACAGCTGCGGAAATTATTTTATTATCATTTGAAGGTCTCAGGAGCTTATTGGTTTCATTGACAACAACACGAAGTGTCCCGTCTTCCGGAAGCTTTACCCCTTTGGCAAGATTGCCTTTTTCCCTGAATGAATCTATCAGCCGAAGGGCCTTTCGGGCGGAGAATGGTATCTCGCCGTTGCCCTTCTTCAGGTTGTCGAGTTCCTCGATAACCGTTATGGGGAGTATTACATCATTGTCTTCAAAGTGAATGGTTGCTTCAGGGTCATGTATGAGAACGTTTGTATCCAGGACAAAGATCTTCTTCATTTGCAGCTCCTTTCATAATGTTTTTTGCGCAGCAATCGTTACTTAACATACTGAAATAATTTGAATGCTTCTATATTTTTTATCGGCATAACTTACTAAAAGATTAAGAAGACAGTATTATATTTGTATATGGAACAGATGGACTTACATTTTCAGATCGACGAGAGCGTTCTAAGGGACAGGCTTGAAGAGAAGGTGAAGAAGGAGGTCCTGCTTATTATCACTGATAATTCAACGAGTATGATATCTTTCAGAAAAGGAAAGGGCGGGCTGAAACTGAGGCTCAACAGGATGTTCCTTTCAGCAGGTCATGATGTGCTTGATGAGATAGCGGGATTTATCACGAACAGATGCAAAACTACACCGCTTACAAGGGACTTTATTAAACAGAACAGCAATAGAATAAAGGAGAAATCTCCGAATAAGATCAAAATTATAACAAGGGGCGGAAATCATGACCTTCTTGATATGTTTGATATGATAAATAATGAGTATTTCGGCGGCAGGGTCACGGCGTTAATAACATGGGGCGCAAGGAGGGTGGTCCGCTCAGCAGCCAAAAGGACCCTCGGAAGTTACAGCAGTGGTAATAATATGATAAGGATAAGTCCTGTGCTTGATAATAAGAGAATACCGCGCTATTTTCTGGAGTATGTTGTTTATCATGAGATGCTCCATGCGGACATCGGCATAAAAGTAATAAATGGAAGACGCTCATCACACGGGAAAGAATTTA